>JASFQO010000397.1:0-3559 GCA_050115405.1 Bacillota bacterium | reverse complement strand
ACCGATTGATTTTCCCCAACCCAAATTATCGCTGGCTGTAGAACCAAGGTCAAAAGGCGATGAGGAAAAAATCGGCGTCGGATTGCATCGCTTGACCGAGGAAGATCCGACCTTTGCGCTGACCAAAGATCCGGTAACTCACGAGATGGTAGCTTCGGGGATGGGTGATCTCCACATCGAGGTGATCACCAGTCGATTGCATAAGAAATTTGGGGTGGATGTCACTTTGAAAACCCCGAAGATTGCTTATAAAGAAACGATTAAAGGCACGGTTAAAGTTGAAGGCAAACATAAAAAACAAAGCGGTGGCCGCGGTCAGTATGGCCATGTCTGGCTGGAATTAAGCCCGCTTCCGACGGATGGGCCTAATTTTGAGTTTGTCGATAAGATTTTCGGTGGTTCCGTACCGCAAAACTATCGTCCGGCGGTCGAAAAAGGCGTCGTCGAGACGATGGAAAAGGGTGTTTTAGCCGGGTATCCGGTTGTTAATGTCCGAGTAACTCTGTTGGATGGTTCTTATCATCCGGTTGATTCTTCGGAAATGGCTTTTAAAATTGCCGCTTCCTTAGCGTTTAAAAAAGGATTTGCCGATGCCAAGCCGATTTTGCTGGAACCGATAATGTCCTTGGTAGTCCGGACTCCGGAAGAATTTATGGGTGATATTATGGGTGATTTGAACAAAAAACGCGGCCGAATTTTAGGGATGGAACAGGAGGGCCATTATGAACTCGTCAAGGCTTTGGCCCCGCAAGTCGAATTGTTTAAATATGCGATTGATTTACGGTCGATGACGCAAGGCCGGGCTGATTTTACCGTGACTTTTGACCACTATGAAGAGGTGCCCTCCGCCATCGCCGAAACGGTAATCGCCGAAGCTCGCAAAAATCTGGTGGAAGAGGAAGGCTAATCAAAAAAAAGCCGGAGGACCGGCTTTTTTTATTACTTTTTGCCTGACATTTATTTGATACTTTAGTCCCATTTACACGTCGTTTTTGATACTGGCGGCCCAAAAAATCAGCGGACGGCGGGGTTTTTTTGTCGAATTTAGCATGATCACCACTTGCATTATTCTAGTCTAATGTGGTAAGATATACGTAAGCCTGATACTTAGGATTGCTTGGTATTGAAACAAACCGACTCCGATATGGAATTTAACCTCCATAGCTAGTCCGAGGGAAGGCCGTAATACAAAGCCCCGTAGGGCTAGATTTTGGGAGGATTTTTAATGTACACTGACAAAACCTTAACTTGCAAAGAATGTGGTCAAACTTTTACCTTCACCGCCGGTGAACAAGAATTTTACGCTTCCAAGGGATTTGAAAATGAACCCAGTCGTTGCCAAACCTGTCGCAATGCCAGGAAACAGCAACGCAACGGCGGCGCTCATCGGGAACGCCAAATGTATCCGGCAATTTGTAATGAATGCGGCTGTGAGACTATGGTTCCTTTTCAACCGAGTGGCGAAAAACCCGTTTATTGCCGGGAATGCTTCCAGGCTAAACGCGGCATAAGCTGAAAAAGTCGTTAGTTAAATCCCTGTCCGTATAAATTGGACAGGTTTTTTTTATTTGTGCGCCCGGGCGGGGCGCAATCCAACTGACTTCAATAAACCGCTAAAATCCCGGTGGCAGGGAATTCGTCGGCAGATCGCGAAAAAGAAAGAAAAATTAAAATCTTGAGAGAAGCTATGGCTAATTTTGTACACTTGCATGTTCATACCCAATATTCATTACTTGACGGCGCGGCGGAGATTGGCAAACTAATTAGACGTGTCCGGGAAATGGAGATGCCGGCGGTCGCCATTACGGATCACGGCGTCATGTACGGATGTCTGAAGTTTTACCGGGAGGCTAAAAAAGCGGGAATCAAACCGATCTTGGGTTGCGAAGTCTATGTGGCGCCCCGGCGGTATACGGATAAAACGCCGAAATTGGACGAAAACCCCTGCCATCTGGTTTTATTGGCCTCGAATCCGCAAGGCTACCGGAACCTGATGCAATTGGTTTCGCTAGCGCATTTACAGGGTTTTTATTATAAACCCCGGATTGATCTGGAGCTGTTACGCGCGCATTCCGCCGGATTGATTGGATTATCAGCCTGTCTCGCGGGGGAAATCCCTCGATTGCTCTTAAACGGCAAATACGAAACGGCGAAAGCCAAGGTCGCTTGCTTTCAGGAAATTCTGGGGCCGGACCATTTTTATCTGGAGTTACAGTACCAACAGTTGGCCGAACAACGCCGTTTAAATCGGGAATTGGCCTGTTTGGGCCGGGAATGCGGCGCGCCATTGGTAGCGACCAATGATGTTCATTATCTAGCGCGCCCCGACGCGCAGGTTCACGATGTGCTCCTTTGCATTCAGACGGGAAAGACGGTTGACGAACCTAATCGGCTCAAATTTCCCACTGCGGAATTTTATCTGAAATCGCCGGCGGAGATGGCGGAAATATTTTTCGATTATCCGGAAGCGGTGGCGAATACGTTGCAAATCGCCGCTGCCTGTGACGTCGAGTTGGAATTGAACACTTTTCATATGCCGGATTATCCACTGCCGCCGGAGGTGACGGCCGCCGCTTATCTGGAGCAACGCTGCAGGGAGGGGATTAAAGAACGGCAACTGGACTGGCGGCCGCAATACGAAAATAGATTACGTCTGGAACTAAACACTATCAATCAGATGGGATTTCCCGGCTATTTTTTGGTAGTGTGGGATTTTGTCAAGTATGCCAAAGGACAGCAGATTATGGTTGGGCCGGGCCGGGGTTCGGCAGCCGGGAGCCTGGTCGCTTTTTTGTTGGGGATTACCGATTTGGACCCGCTGCAATACGACCTGCTGTTTGAACGCTTTTTAAACCCGGAACGGATTTCCATGCCGGATATTGATATCGATTTTTGTTATGAACGCCGGGGAGAAGTGATTGATTATGTCCGGAAACGCTTTGGCAACGACCGGGTCGCCCAGATCATCACCTTTGGGACGATGGCGGCCCGGGCCGCAGTGCGTGACGTCGGGCGCGTCTTGAACTTGCCTTATGCGGAAGTGGACCGGGTCGCAAAGTTGATCCCCCATGAACTGGGAATTTCGATTGCCGAGGCGCAGGCCCAATCTTCGGAATTAACCGCGTTGCTGGCCGCCAATCCGAGCTTGCAACGGTTAATTACGATTGCGGCGCAGGTTGAAGGGTTTCCCCGCCACGCTTCGACGCATGCGGCCGGGGTGGTGATTGCCCCCGAAGCTTTGACTAACTTTTTGCCTTTGGCCTTATCCAACGAAGATGAGGTCATTACCCAGTTTCCGATGGAGGATATCGAGACGCTGGGATTGTTAAAAATGGATTTTTTGGGTTTAAGGACGCTGACTGTGCTCCGTGATACAATGGCGTTGATCCGGAGCAATCGCCGGATTACGGTGGACTTGGAACGGATTGCCCCGGATGACGCCCGGACTTTTAACCTGCTTCAGTCGGGCCAGACTTTAGGAGTTTTCCAGTTGGAGAGCAAGGGCTGCCGTAATCTGTTAACCCGTTTAAAACCGGAACAGTTGGCGGACCTGATTGCC
>JASFQO010000396.1:0-3574 GCA_050115405.1 Bacillota bacterium | reverse complement strand
AAAACTACGAAAGAGTATCTGGAGGATATGGGGCTGGTCGACCGCAATTCTCCAAAAGCCGTCATCAGGGAAGCGTTCGCGCAAAAGTTGATTACGAATGAACCGGTGTGGTTGCTGATGATAAATGACCGGAATCAGACTTCACATGTATATAAAGAGGAAATCGCGGTTGAAATCGCCACGCGAATCAGCAAGAGTTATATTGGTGAATTTGAAAAGTTGATGAGTGAGTTGCAAATTTGATACCGTTCCAATTGGTTGGTAATAAATTTCCAGATTACGTTGGCTGTTTCCCTTTGCCCGTTGACCGTTGACATCATACGTCCCAATTGAACGGCGTTTTCCTTATAAGAGCTGTCCGCCGTGACTTTACGGATTGCGGCTATAATGTTTCGTTTGTTCCACCCGGGGGCAGGAATGCGTATGCCCGCACCCCAGGGGTCATTGAGATATCCTTCCCCTTCCAAAGAGGGGTCCACCTGCCGGATTTCAAAACCGTTTTCCAAAACATTTTGGTCAAATTTACTGCCATGCGAGAAAAACAAGCCACGAACCCTGTAACCGTCAGGCGCCATTTCACGGATGCCCCTCATAATTTCCAGAGAACGGGTTGCTTCCCCGGCATCTTGCAGCGCAACCGAAACAGCAATTGTAATTAGCCTGCCGGATGTACTCATACAATTCATCTCCAATGTTTTAGAACATTGTCTATATTATGCTCATCTAACCTCTGGTTATTGCTAGAGGTTTATTTTTTATAAAATCAAAAATGGTTTTAAATAAGGTTGACTTTTAGGAAGAAATTTTATATTATATATATGAACAATAATTCATATGATTGGATGTTGATATAATGTCTGATAAACAAGAATTTGTTAAACAAGAAATCGAGCAATGCGAATATATCCATGCGCATGAAGATGTGATTGAAAAGGTCAATCAAGTCATGCCGGATGAGGAGATTTTGTATGACTTGGCCGACCTTTTCAAGATTTTTGGCGACTCGACCCGGATTAAAATTTTATATGTCCTGCTTGAGTCGGAGATGTGCGTCTGCGATATTGCCCAGTTGTTGCAGATGACACAGTCAGCCATCTCCCACCAGCTCCGGACTTTGAAACAGAGCAAGTTGGTCAAATACCGCCGGGAAGGCAAGACGGTCTTTTATTCGTTGGCGGACGGCCATGTGCGGACCATCATCAACCAGGGAATGGAGCATGTTGCCGAATAATAGACATCGGGAGAAGGAAGATTATGAAAACAGAACATCAATTGACACTGATCCGCATCATTGTGAGTGCGATAATCTTTGCCGCAGCTCTATTTGTCCCAGTAAAAGGCTACTACCGGTTACTGCTGTTTTTGATCCCTTATGCGGTTGTCGGATGGGATGTATTATGGAAAGCATTACGGAATATCTTCCGGGGGCAGGTATTTGATGAAAATTTTTTAATGAGCATAGCATCGGTAGGCGCCTTTGGGCTCCGTGAATATCCGGAAGCTGTGGCGGTGATGCTTTTTTATCAGGTGGGCGAGTTATTTCAAGACTATGCGGTGGGAAAGTCCCGCCGTTCGATTACCGCCTTGATGGATATCCGCCCCGATTATGCCAATATTGAAACGGATGGTGGTTTAAAACAGGTTGATCCCGAAGAGGTGGCGGTGGGAGATATTATCGTGATTAAGGCGGGAGAACGGATTCCTTTGGACGGTGTGGTCCTGGAAGGCCGTTCGACTGTCGACACGGCGGCCTTAACCGGTGAATCCCTGCCGCGGGAAGTTGCCGCAGGCGATAGTGTTCTCAGCGGCTGCATTAATAATAACGGTTTGCTCCGGGTGCGGGTCGACAAAGAATTTAGCCAATCGACAGTGACCAAAATTTTGGAACTGGTGGAGAACTCAAGCAGTAAAAAAGCCAAGATGGAGCATTTTGTCACCCGGTTTGCCCGTTATTATACACCGGTGGTAGTGAGCGGCGCGTTGCTTCTGGCGGTGCTGCCTCCGCTTTTGTTTCAAGGCGAGTGGCGCGACTGGTTACAACGGGCGTTAATTTTTTTGGTGATTTCTTGTCCGTGCGCTTTGGTAATTTCCATTCCATTAAGTTTTTTCGGCGGGATTGGCGGCGCCTCCCGGTGCGGTATTTTAGTCAAGGGAAGTAATTATCTGGAAGCATTGGCCGGGACGGAAATCGTAGTTTTTGATAAGACGGGGACGTTGACCAAGGGGACTTTTCGGGTAACCGCCATCCATCCGGAACAATTTGCGGAGCAAAGCTTATTGGAAATGGCGGCTTTGGCGGAAAGCTATTCCGATCATCCTATCTCCCGATCACTCAAAGAAGCTTATGCCAAGAGCCTCGATAACACCTGCGTTTCGGATGTGGAGGAAATTCCGGGTCATGGCGTGCGCGCTCATGTGGCCGGCAAGGACGTTTGGGTGGGCAATGAAAAACTGATGGACCGCGTGGGCGCTTCCTGGAAAAGATGTCGACATTCAGGCACGATTGTCCATGTGGCGGAAGCGGATTTGTACCGGGGTCATATCGTGATCGCGGATGAGATTCGCGAAGATTCCGCAGCGGCCATTGCCGGATTGAAGGGGCACGGTATTCGGACGACGGTGATGCTGACCGGCGACGCCGCGGCGGTTGGCGAGTGCGTGGCGCAAGAGCTTGGGGTGGATGAAATGCATGCCCTGTTATTGCCGGCGGATAAAGTCGAGAAAGTTGAAGAATTGTTGCGGCGAAAATCCGCTAAGGGAAAACTGGTCTTCGTAGGAGACGGCATTAATGACGCGCCGGTCCTTTCCCGGGCGGATATCGGTATTGCCATGGGCGGTCTAGGGTCGGACGTCGCCATTGAAGCGGCGGACATTGTTTTGATGGACGACCGGCCTTCCAAAATTGTTACCGCCATTAAAATTTCCCAAAAAACGTTGCGCATTGTCATGCAAAATATTGTCTTCGCCCTGGGCGTGAAGCTGTTGGTGTTGCTCATCGGCACGCTGGGATTGGCCAATATGTGGGAAGCCGTATTCGCCGATGTCGGAGTGGCGGTCATTGCGATTGGCAATGCTTCCCGGGCGTTACAGGTGAAAAATTGTTGAAAATATATTTGGATCGAATTATGGAAATCTATAATCAAAAGGATACGGTCCAAGCGATTAACGCTTTAACAGAAAAAACAGTTGACCAATGGAAAGTGGAGTGGATTTTATATCTGAAAAATAAATAACATTCCCTTTGATTACTTATTGCAGCGTCGCTAGTAAAGATTTTTTGAATTCCGACGGGGTCATCCCCACCTGTTTTTTGAAAACCCGTCCGAAATAACTGTAATCGGAATAGCCGACCATGGGGGCGACGCGGTTAACGGTATATTCCGGATGGGTTAATAATTCCTTGGCTTTGTTAATTCTGATTTGCAGCAGATAATCATTGAAATTTTGATTGATATGCTTTTTAAAAAGCTTGCAAAGGTAACTTTTGTCGATAAAAAAATGTTTGGCCGTGGATTCCAAAGAGATCTCCTGATCGTAATTTTGATGGATATATTTGATTACCGCGGTGATTACT
>JASFQO010000395.1:0-3576 GCA_050115405.1 Bacillota bacterium | reverse complement strand
ACCGGAATTGCCGGCCGAGTATCCGGAACCGCCGGTAGCCTTGCCGCCGCCATTAGCCCCATGTCCAATGCCGCGTCCCCCGGCGCCCGCCCCATGTCCAATACAGCGTCCCCCGGCGCCCGCCCCATGTCCAATGCCGCGTCCCCCGGCGCCCGCCCCTTGTCGACCGCTGCCGGGAGAACAGCCGACGATGTACCCGATGCCGGTCTATGTGGTGGTACCTTGGGATGAATGTCCTTATCGTCCCAAAGGGAAAAAGAAGAAGAAACGGAAGCGTAAAACTTGTGATTGTAATTGAAAATCGGCCGGTGACGGCCGATTTTTTTGCGGAATGGCCGGAAGTATTGATTTTCGTAGAGAGAGATTTTGGGATTTTGGAGTAATGCTTGACGATATTTGTTGGAGCCGGGTTTTCCCGAAGGACGAGTGAAAAACGGCACTTGGCTCTCATTTGTTTTTGAATCCGGATCTGATGATTGGCATTTAGCGGTATTTATTATATAATGTTAATACCGAAAGCGGCGACTATGACAATTTGGGAGATGAGGCGCGGGTGTTGCAATTGTTGCGGATCGGAGCGAAGCGATGATGTTAACTAACGTCCGATTTTACGGGAAGCAGCCTTATCAAGTGGCGGTACTGCATGGCGGGCCGGGCGCCTTGGGTAGTGTGGCGGCGCTCGCCCGTGAATTGGGGAAAGACTATGGCGTCATTGAACCGTTACAGACTAAAAATTCAATTACGGAGTTAATAGTTGAGCTTGATGAAGTACTGACGGCCAATTGCGCTGGACCGATTACTTTACTCGGCCATTCGTGGGGCGCCTGGCTGGCGTTGCTGTATGCGGCGCAATATCCAGGCAAGGCGGGAAAGCTGATTTTGGTAGGCTGCGGGCCGTTTGAACCGCGCTATGTCGACCAAATCGGCAGGAATCGTCTGGCCCGTTTGACCGAAACCGAGCAGGAGAAATTCATCTTGCTGTTGGAAGGGTTGGACTCAGGACGCGCCGACAATATGGATGAATTGTTATTAAGACTCGGCGCTTTGGTTGCCAAGACCGACAACTATTGTCCGCTTGAGTCGGAGACCGATCCAATCGACCGTCTGCCGGCCGACGGCGTCATGTATAATGCGGTTTGGAATGAAGCCGCCAGACTACGGGAAAGTGGTGGGCTTTTTGAGGCGACCGCGCACATAAACTGTCCGGTAGTGGTCATCCATGGCGACAGTGATCCGCACCCCTTTGACGGAGTAAGTACGCCGTTAGAAAAGCGGGTTAAGGATTTGACCATTTATTTGCTGGAAAAATGCGGGCATACCCCTTGGAAGGAAAAACATGCCCGGGAGCGTTTTTTAGAAATCGTCCGTCAGGAATTGAGGAAACTTTCTCAGTAAAATATGGACTGGGAATAGACCAGATATCCAAAAAAATAAAAACCCCGGACCGGCTTTTTGCCAAAAGAATTTTTAAAATAATTCAGGATATGAATGAGTTTCCGATGTCTGGTCGAGTTGTCCCCGAATATAACAATTCGAATATTCGGGAAAAGATTGTCGAGAATTACCGTATAGTCTATCGGATAAAGGATGACTTTTTAGAAATAGCCGTTATTTGTCATGCTTCAAAATTACTGCGATTATAATTTGGGGTTAAGAACTTATAAAGCCAACTTTTTTCGAGCTTGGCTTAGTTTTTTATAAGCATTTGGTGTAAAATGTCCATCAACTTGAAGGTATTGAGGAAGCTGTCACCTGAAAGCACTTAATGTCAGGAAAAATTTTTCGATTTATGGTATGATTTGGTCGGAAAGGAGAGGACGCGCGTGGAATGGCTGAACCGGATGACACAGGCATTGGAATACTTGGAGGCGCATCTGGCCGCAGAAATAAGTGTGGAAGCAGCGGCCCGGGTTGCCTGCGCTTCGCCGTTTCATTTTCAACGGATGTTTCTGATATTGACTGGGTTTACAGTTGGCGAGTATGTCCGCAACCGGCGGCTCACCTTGGCGGCGCAGGAATTGGTAGCCACCCGGGCAAAAGTGATTGATATTGCGTTGAAGTACGGCTATGAGACGCCGGAGTCATTTACACGAGCCTTCCGCAAGCTACACGGGATTACTCCTTCGGCTGCGCGCGGGCCGGGAGTGAAGCTAAAGGGTTATCCGCGCATTTCCTTTCAGATCACATTGAAAGGTGAACAAGCTATGGACTACAAAATCGTAGATCAGCCCGCTTTTAAAGTGGTGGGGCAAGGCATCAAGGTTTCGACTCAAGGTAAACAAAATTTCAAGGTTATCCCGCAATTTTGGAGTGAGTGTTGTCGGAGCGGGTTGTACGCCAGATTGGCAGCGCTGGCGGATTCAAACGGAGTGACCGGTCCGACCATATTGGGAGTTTGCATGGAGTTTAACGCAAAACAGAATGAGTTTTTCTATTTGGTCGGGGTTGAAAATACCAAAGGGGTGGTCCCGGAGGAAATGACCGAAAAAAAGATCCCGGCTTTAACCTGGGCGGTATTTGAGGCGGTCGGCGCGATGCCAGATGCGATTCAAAATCTGGTAAAACGAATTTATTCCGAATGGTTTCCCGCCACCGGATACGAACGGGCCTTTGGTATTGACCTTGAGGTCTATCCGTCGGGCGATGTGAATGCAGCCGATTACCGTTCGGAGGTTTGGGTGCCGATTGTGAAGCAGTGATTGGGAAATGGTAATAATTGGGGGACGGGAGTAGAAGGCCTGTCCTTTTTTTATTTTCCATTGTTACTTTTTTGGAAAATATCTATTAGTTCCCTAATGACCTGCACTTGCTCTTTGGTGAGGTTTTCGATACCTAATTTACCATTCTTAATTATTTTACCTTCTTGATCAACAGTTTCTTTTTCATGTCTTGTCAAAGTTAAAATTTTATCTCTAGGGTATATAATATCATGTTCTTCTGGCTTTATGTTAAATAAAAGCCGATCAACAGATATTTCTAATTCGTTTAACAGAATTGATAAAACTTTTGCGGCCGTGTTTGAACGACCTTTTTCTATTTCTATATAACTAGTTCTAGGAATACCAAGTTTTTTGTTATATCCTCTTGTGCTAATTTTAATTCTTTACGAATTTTTTTCTAAGACCATCTCGGCTTACTGTAGACGGGTGAAAAAGGGAAGTATCCTGGAGATCGTTCCGATACAAACGGAATTTGTCAATGTTAAATTGACCAAAAACATAAATGATGTTATAACTATAAGCGCGAAACCCGGGTGGATTTTCTCGGGGTGATACGCATAGGTTCGCAATTTTTTTCAAACGATAACTTGAGGGCTTTTTTCACCTTGAGAAAATCGTCTACCGGCTGTTACCGTTTGATTCCCGTCTATTGCCTTCTTTCAGCCGACTGCCGATCTCCGAAAGCCGAACGGCGAATCGCGAATGACAAGCCACAAAGGAGAGTTTGCCGAAGATGTGGTACCGGAGCAACTTTTTTAAATATTCCGCTGCAATCATCGCGGTCTTACTGATTATCCGGCTTTGCGGTCAATTGCAATTCCTGTCTGGGCCGCTCGGTAAAGCTTTGGCGGCGTTG
>JASFQO010000394.1:0-3577 GCA_050115405.1 Bacillota bacterium | reverse complement strand
GAGAAGACACGGATCTTAACCGTGCCTTCTCTGCTTTCCTAATTAAGCGCACAATTAGGCGCGCATTGCCGCGGGCATTGTTTAAGCGGTACTTCCGATAAAACCAGTAAGGCTTTGCAAACATCCGATACATCAATAAAAAGTCTTGTTTCTTCTCCAATATAAAAGGCATTAACTGTTACCTTACACCATAGCGCTCCAAATATACCATTAATTATTCCTGGAATTCCAGGGAGAATTAAAAGAACTTGAATCACCGGTTTCTCTTGAAATTTGATCCCAAGAGAGTTAAGCGCATTTCTTACTCCCGTTAGATCCTCGGTAGTTTCAGCATCGGGACTTCCAACGGTAAGTCTGACAAGATTTAAAGTTGAATAATTGTTATTATTGTCATCGGTTTGAAAAGGTTTTGTTTGAAAATAACCGGTGATACTTATACTCTGACCGGCAATGCTATTCAAAATGCAACTTAGAGTAGGATCATCTACCATAAAACTAAATTGAGTTCTGAGCTTATAAGCAAAACCACCGGCACTAAATTCTTCGCTCATTCGATCACCTCTTCTGATGTTATCTTATTGCCTGTTCCCTTCTTTTCACAATATAATATGAACTTCCCTCGGATAATATAAATAAACTAATTATTTGGGTTTACCATATTTAAAAAAATGAAGCAAGAGAACAAAAACCGTCCTCATGCTTCCCGGGATCGGCACCAACTTTGATAACAAACAAACTTCAATATGGTTGGCCTACGCGGTCTCGGTCTTGATTTTCTTAATCCATTTTCCACTGCGCAACCGAAAGACACACCATACGGCCTTGATAATCTGGTCGATTTTCAGAAATGTATAGATCCAAAACGGCGGGAGTCCCCAGACAATTCCGGCCAGCGCGCCGAGCGGGATCGACGCTACCCACAGAAACAGAATATCCGCCAGCATTAAAAATTTCGTATCGCCTCCGCCGCGCAGCACGCCTTTGGTAAGAATACTATTGGCTGATTGAAAGAAGATGATAATTCCGATTGCCAACATCAACTGGGAGGCGATTGTTTCAGTTTCGGCCGTAATATTGTAACAGTTGATAACCGTTTTACTGATCAATATAATGAGGCCGCCCGCCACCAGTCCGAGTAGGGCGCCTATCCCCAAAAACGTATATCCCTGCCGTTGGGCTTGGGCTATTTTGCCTTCGCCAAGCGTATGTCCGGTAATAATCACCCCGGACTGAGATACCCCCTGGATCAGGACGGTACTTAACTGCTGGGTAACGGTGGTAATTGCATTAGCCGATACAAAATTGGCGCCAATCCGTCCCACTATCATGGCAACCGCATTATTTCCGAAGGCCAGCAGTCCGTCGCTCACCAAAACCGGAATGCTGATTTTGAAGTAATCTCCCAGTAAGTCACGGCAGTTCATCAAGAAGTCTTTTACTCTGTAACGGATTTTTTGGTCAATGATAAAAAAGTATCCGCAGATAAACAAGAACTCAAAAGCCCGGGAAATCAGTGTGCCGGCCGCGGCTCCCGCAATTTCCATCCGCGGCGCGCCGAACTTGCCGAAGATCAACATGTAGTTACAAAATATATTGACAAAGAAGGCGCCGATTGAGCTGAAAAGCGGTATTTTAATCTCTCCCACGCTGCGCAGCACAATTGTGCAAGTAAGTGATAACCCCAATAATAAATAACAAGGCACAGACCAGTAAAAATAGCGTATGCCCGCCTCGATAAGGTCGGCCTCCGTAGTGTAGGTACGCATTATGCCGCCCGGTGTAATAATGGTTGCCAGCGTAAATAACAACCCAATTGAGATACACAGCCGTAACATAATTGTAATCGCTTTTTTCAGTAAATGGGGGGCCTTCATTCCCCAAAAACGCGCGGTAAGCACTGAAGCGCCCATTCCCATTCCCATACATAAAATGTGATAAACCGTAATAAATTGATTGGCAAGCGACGAAGCGGATAATTGAATCTCACCGAGCGCACCCAGCATAATCGTATCCATCATATTGACACCGATGGTAATTAAACTCTGTAACGCAATCGGTATCGCAATCCTCGCCACTTTTTGATAAAAGCCTTTGTCGCGAAGAAAAAATTGCATCTTGCGGTTCCTTTAGACCTGTTCGATTCTCCCTTTGTCGGGATATTGTTTTAACCGATCCTGCGGTGATAAGATAGGAGCGGCGCTAAACAGCGCCAAACGATCAGACCAAAAGCCGGCATTCACCATTTTACATGGTTCCGCCGTCAACCAGCGACAAACCGCGAGCCTCCCACCATTCTTTCTATTATATACAAAAAAACAAAAAATGTATATATAGTACAAGCACATTTCGACTATCGCTTGGGGCCATATTGCTTGACTCTTATATTTCCGAATCCCCCAATCGCCTCTTTGAACCGCCGGTATCCACTGGACGCTAATCTCTATCCGCTACATAACTAAAAAACCATTTTCAAGCCAACAACTAAGCCAACTCGACCACCCGGTCACAGGCGAGTTCCGCCAAAATTTGATCATGAGTGATCATGACCACGGTCTTTCCCGCCCGCGCCAGTTGTCCGGCCCAGGCGGTCAGTTGCAGGAGCCCGTCGCCGTCTAAACCGCTGGTCGGCTCGTCCAGCACGATCAATTCCGCCTCGGAACAGTAAGCCGCCGCCAGTGTCACCCGTTGTTTCTGCCCGCCGGACAACGAAGCCGGATGCCGGTCCTTTAATTCCCGTAAATTAAAAATATCCAGCGCCTCATATGCCTTATCCCGCAATTTTGCAGTCATTTTGCGGCCGAGGACCAGCTCGGCGCCGACGCTGTCGGCATAAAGCTGATAGTCCGTATCCTGCATCACAATGTAGCTGGCGGCCCGGCGTCGGCCCGCCGATAAAGGGACTTGCCGCCTTAAAACCATCCCCTCCCGCTGACGGAGTAGTCCGCAAAAAATTTTGCAAAGCGTGGTCTTGCCCGCGCCATTTGTCCCCGTTAATGCGGTCACGCTCCCTTTCGGGAGCGCTATTGCCACATTGTCAATTCCACCCCGGTTACTGGGGTAGTGATAGCTAAGTTTGCGCCCCTCCCATTCCGGCGTAGTCTTTAAGGCGTTATCTTTTTGAGGCGCGGCGGTGAGTTTAAGCATATCCGGATGTCGCAAACCATACCGACGCGCCTCGTCATAGGCAAGTTCGGCAAATTCCTCCCTGATCCATTCGCGCGCAATGGTTCCGTCCTCTAGGCAAATATAGGAGTCGGCGACCGGTAGTAACGTATGTAGTCGATGTTCGCTAATCAATAAAGTCACGCCGTCTTGCTTGAGTTTGCCAAGTATCTGAAGCAGGACTACGGTGGATTTGGGGTCCAAATTTGCGGTAGGTTCGTCCAAAATCAAAAGCGGCGGGGCCAGAAGGTTTGCCGCCGCCAGGGCTACCTGCTGCTTTTCCCCGCTGGATAGCATATGGACCGTGCGGTTAAGCAAATGGACAATCCCCAGCCGCCTGGCGGTCCCGTCGATCCGACGCCGGATCCGTTCCGGCGCCATTCCGAGATTTTCCGCTGCAAAAGCCAGCTCATCA
>JASFQO010000393.1:0-3577 GCA_050115405.1 Bacillota bacterium | reverse complement strand
GGACGGTTTTCTTTCGTCTAAAAAAAGACAAAAGAATCGTCCTCATTTTTGCTTTGTGTTCTGAGACTGTATCCTGGGATTATGCTAATTATGGTCTCAAAATTATTGTGAAACGACACCACTTCCCGGTGATTATGTCAGTTGGGATTTTAATGGTATTTAGTAACAATTAAGTTTAATTTGCAAAAACGGCTTGCACGATGGGAGTGTTTGAAGTAAAATTTAATTAATCGATTAATTAAATTGTGAAAACCCGCAAAGGAGGTTGCTATTATGGCGGAAAACGATGCCCGGACCAAGTTACTTCAAGCTGCGCTGCCATTGTTTGCCACCAAAGGATTTAAGGCGGTTTCAGTGAAAGAGATCGCCCGGGAGGCCGGGGTTAACAGCGCTCTGATTAGTTACTATTTCGGCTCCAAAGACGGACTTTACAGGGCTTTGATGGATTCGCAATTCAGTAAGGTTCAAGCGACGCTGTTGCAACCGGAGTTGACCGAGTTGGGGCCGATAGAACGCATTGAACGTTTTATTCTTAATTTTATTGAATTACATCGGGCGAATCCTTATATCCGGAGGATAATGACCAGCGAATTGAACCATCCCAGTCATTATTTTGAAAGCCTGGTCCCGAAATATATCGGTAAATTCAGCCGGTTTTTGATTGAGACCTTAGAAGAAGGCAAGCAAAAGGGGGAATTTCGCGCTGATCTCAATTCCACTTGCGCGGCGGCGAGCATCGTCGGAATGGTCAATTATTACTTTTTGGCGGAACCGGTCGTTCTGAAATTTTTGGAGGTTTCGGTGCAAGAAAGCTGGGAGTCTTTTGGGCCTCAGGCGGTCCAAATTTGTTTGGAAGGAATCTGTTGTCGCCCTGATCGATAAACCAAGTAGGCAATTTTTGGGGTTCATTTAATTAATTGTTTAATTAAAACATATGCTAATCTGATGCTGATTAACAGGAGGGACTTTCCATGAACAAACGGTTGATTGCGGCGGCGTTGGTATTTTTGACGTTATTGACGGCGGCGGGGTTTAAACTATGGCGGCGGACCAAAACCGGAATCACGGCGACCGGGACCATTGAGGCGACTCAGGTTGACATCGCGCCAAAAGTTAACGGCTATTTGCGCGGACTAACCATAGAAACGGGGGACCGGGTGACTGCCGGGAAGATTATCGCCAAAATCACCCGAAATGACTTGAAGTCGCAATTACTTCGCGATGAGGCTGCTTTGGACCGGGCTCAAGCCCAACTTGATGACCTGCGGAAAGGATCTCGAGATGCGGAGTTGCAGGCCGCCGCCGCCAATGTGGATTCGGCCCGGGCGGTCTTGCAAAAAAGTCAGGCCGACTACGGGCGGATCAGCGCCTTGTATCAAAAGGGGGTCGTGTCAAGACAAGAACTGGATAATAGCCGGACCGTGTATGAAGTTGCAGCGCATTCGTTGCAGGCCGCGGAGTCGCAATTAAATCTACTCCGCCAGGGTCCGCGCCCGGACGCAATCGCCGCCCAGGCCAAAGAGGTGGAACGCAACCGGGCGATTGTTGCGATTAGCCGGGCCGCTTTGGCGGATACGGTATTGATCAGTCCGATTACGGGCGTAGTCTTAGCGAAGAATTTTGAAAATGACGAGTATGTTAATGTCGGCGCCGCGGTGGTTACCGTCGGCAATCTGAGCGATGCCTGGGTGAAAATTTATCTTGCTACGGAACAGTTGGGCCTGATTAAACTGGGGCAAGCCGCTAAAGTACGAATTGATTCGTTTCCGGACCGCGACTTTCGGGGCGTCGTCAAGGAAATCAGTCAGAACGCCGAATACACCCCGCGGCAGAGCATTACCCAGAAAGAACGGGCCAACATGGTCTTTGCGGTCAAGGTGAAACTGGATAACCGGGCGGGGATCATGAAACCGGGGATGCCTGCGGATGTGGTGCTCCAATGATTGAGTTGCTTGAGGCCGAAAAAAGATTTGGATCCGTGACCGCGGTGGATCGGATCTCGTTAACGGTTGGCCAAGGGGAAATTTTCGGGTTGGTCGGGCCGGATGGCGCCGGCAAGACTACTACCATTCGCCTGCTTACCGGGGTAGTTGACCCGACCGCCGGTATCGTGCGGGTCATGGGTCGGACGCGCTTTGAAAAGATCAAGCCTCATCTGGGATATGTCCCGCAACAGTTTAGTTTATATGGGGATCTGACCGTGCTGGAAAATATCCGGTTTATCGGCTCGCTTTATGGCGCCGCCAGGCGGAAGATTACGGCCCGAGCCGAGGAGATTTTACGGTTTACCAACCTGTGGCCGTTTCGCAACCGGTTGGCCGCGAATTTGTCGGGCGGGATGAAACAAAAGTTGGCGCTGGCCGCCGGATTGATGCATCAACCGGCCCTCTTTTTGCTCGATGAGCCGACCACCGGCGTCGACCCGGTTTCCCGTCGCGAATTTTGGCAAATGTTATATCGGCTTAACCAGGAAGGGATGACTATTTTTATCTCAACTCCCTATATGGAAGAGGCGGAACTTTGCGCCAGGGTGGCTTTGATGCATCAGGGCCGGATTGTGTCGGTAGCCCCGCCCCGCGAACTGAAACGGCAGTATCCTTACAGGCTGCTGGAATTGCAAGCGCGGCGGAAAGATATCAAACCATTGTTGGCGGAGTGTCCTGTACGGGAGGTTAACTCTTTCGGCGCCAAGTACCATTTGGTGGTGGATGATCCTACGGTAGCCGCGACGGCGGTGCGCCAAACGTTAACTGCGGCTGGGATCGAAGTATTAAGCTTAGTTGCAATTGAACCGACGCTGGAAGATGTCTTTGTGGAGTTTGCCGGGAGGTGAATTGAATGTATGCAGTGGAGATCGACAAGTTGACCCGGAAGTTCGGCGATTTTACCGCCGTCAATCAAATCAGTTTACGGATCAGACAAGGCCATATATACGGTTTTCTGGGTCCGAACGGTTCCGGCAAATCGACGACTATCCGCATGCTGTGCGGCATCTTGGAACCAACTGCGGGTACGGGTACGGTCTTCGGTTTGGACCTTAAACATGACAGTGAGACGATTAAGGAGAAGATTGGCTATATGTCGCAAAAATTCAGTCTCTATGATGACTTGACTGTCGTTGAAAACCTGCGTTTTTATGCCGGATTGTATAGTCTGCCGGATCCGGTCAGACGCGCCCGGATTCGAGAGATGATTGACATGGCCGGATTGCGGGGCCGCGAAACGGAATTGGCGGGCAATCTTTCCGGGGGTTGGAAACAACGGTTGGCGCTGGGATGTTCGATCCTGCACCAACCGCCGCTCCTGTTTTTGGATGAACCGACCGGCGGCGTCGACCCCAAATCACGCCGGATGTTTTGGGATATCATCTATCAATTGGCAGCCGCGGGGACGACCGTGATGGTCACCACTCATTTTATGGATGAAGCGGAGCATTGTGATGAAATTGGCTTTATTTTTGAAGGGAATTTGATTATTTCGGATACCCCGGAACAGATTAAAAAAATGCTCCCCGGAATCTTGCTGGAGATTCCCACACTGGAACCATTGGAATTGTTAAAACAGTTTCAGGATAAAC
>JASFQO010000392.1:0-3585 GCA_050115405.1 Bacillota bacterium | reverse complement strand
CAGGAGATGATCAGCCTGCATCATAATCAACGGTTGGATTTTATTGAAAAATTAAAACGGATGATGGCGGTGATTGGCAGCCATAATGCCCAACATTGCCCGCAATTTTGTCGCGATATCCAAAAATATTACCTGCAAGAACTAAGGACCGGTAAAACCAGACCGTTCTTCCTGGAATTACTGCCGCTAATCGAGCAAATCCTCAAAGAAGGGGTCCGGGAAGGAATGATTCGTAACGATATTTCGATACGCATCATCATGCTGCTGATTACCAATATTTTGGAAAACATGTTTGTGATGGATTCCACGATCCGGGCCGAATTTTCGCTGGCCGAAATTATCGATGCGCTTCCGAAGCTTTTTGCCGAAGGAATCCTGACCCGCAAAGCTCAGGAAGAATATTGGAGTTAATTTTTTTATTTTTTCGGAAACCCAAAAAACATAATTGGTTTCCAAAAGGCGTATAATTGCAAATCAGCTATTTCATTTGGTAGCGATAAAAAACGAAATTGTTTGAGCGGAGGAATCAAAATGATCGCCAATCGGAAAATGACTGTCCTTTTTTTAGCCCTGACCGTCTTGAGCGTCTGCGGTTGTAAGCGCCAGGCCAAATCCGTCCAAAAGGCGCCGGCAAAGCCGGTGCTAGTCAGGACGGTGATTGGCGGGAACTATACTAACACCATCTCCAGTAGCGGGAATATTAAACCGGCGCAGTTGGTCAAGATCGCTTTTAAGATACCGGGGACCATCAGCTATCTGGCGGCGGATGAAGGCGATTATATCAAAAAAGGACAACTATTAGCGGAGCTTGACGCGCGCCAGTATCGCTTAAACGCCTTGGCCGCCGAGTCCAACTATGCTTCGTCCAAGTTAAAAGTACATAGTGAAGTACCATCCGCCATCAATCAGGCTAAGTCGCAATTGGATTTAATTACGAACCGCTACAATCGTTATAAGAGTCTTTATGAAAATGGGGTCCTACCCAGAGATAAATATGAGGCGCTCGAAACGGAATTGCAGGTGATTCAAAATAAATATCAGGAAGCTCTGGATGCCCGGGCCATATCCGCGAAAAAACTGGATCAGGCCAAGGCCATGAGTGATTTGGCTCATTCCAGTTTGGACGACTCCCGTATTTATGCTCCGCTCAACGGGGTAGTTGTTAAGAAGTTGGCCGAAAGCGGCGAATTGGCGGCAACCGGTTATCCCGTCCTGGTCTTGGGTGAGTTGAGCAAGGTTGAAGTGGAGATCGGAGTGGCCGACGAGTATATCAATCAATTACGGCTCGGTCAGACGGCCAAAGTTTATGTTTATGGGTTGGAACGGGAATTTAGCGGCGTCATTACGGAAATCGGGGCCATGGCCGACGAAAAAACCCGCACTTTTCCGGTAAAGTTTACCGTGAATAATCCCAACCGGCAATTAAAACCGGGAATGATTGCCAAAGTAACTATTCCCCTGGATTCTAGCCGCACAATTTTGATCCCCGTCGACAGTGTGATCAATATGCCCGATGGTTCCAGCGTTTTTGTCTATGTCCCAAAGAGCGGGACGGTTGTCAGCAGAAAGGTGGTAACCGGAGATCTGGTGAAAGACAAAATCGAAATTTTGGAAGGGTTGCGTCCGGGAGAGCAGATAGTCGTCGTCGGCTATTTTAAGCTGAAAAATCACGACCGGGTCAGAGTGGGGGTGAAGTCATGATCAGGTGGTGTGTCAAGCATCGGGACATTGTCTTGCTGATTTGCGGCTTCATCTTTGTAGGCGGCATGTTGATCTATCCGCAGATGGAGCGGGAGGAAAATCCGGATGTGGTTTCGCCGATGGCTACGGTGAAGTGTATCTATCCGGGAGCCAGCCCGGATGATATTGAAAAATTGGTGGTCAAACCGCTGGAAGATCAGATCAATGAGATTACCGAAATTAAAACTCTGGAAAGCTATGCCATGGACAGTGTCGCTTTTCTCAAAGTGAAATTGAAAGATTTGAGTGACGAGCGCATTCAGGAAGTTTGGCAGAAACTCCAGGATAAAGTCGACGACGCCGAACCCGACCTGCCCGATGAAGCCTGGAAGCCGGAAGTGAATTCCGAATATACGGAGAGTTATGGACTGATGGCGGGGTTATCCGGGGAACGGTACGGCTACTTTATGCTCAAAAAATTAGCTAATAAATTAAAAGATCGCTTGCAGGATGATCCCGATGTCAAAGCCGTCGACCTGGACGGGACGATTGATGATGAGATTGATATTTTGCTGGATATGACCAAATTAAAACAGTATCAACTGGCGCCAATCACCATCGTCAAGTTATTAAAGGCCCGAAATGTGAGCATTCCCGGTGGCAATCTGGAGGTGGGGCAAATGAAAATTCCCATTCAAACCTCCGGTGAATATCAAAACATTGATCAAATCCGGGAGACCGTCGTTGGGGTGTCGGCCGGCGGCAATCCGGTTTGTTTACGGGATGTGGCCGAAATTATTCGGACGGAGGCTAAAAGCGATATCTTCGCGCGCCTGAATAACCGGAAAGCCGTGATGGTCGGCGTCAAGTACGCGGACGGTACGAATGTGCTGCGAGTCCGCCAAAGGCTCCAAAAGGTCATTCGGGAATTTAAAAGTACTGAACTATGTGAGGGCATGCAGTTAACGGTAGTGACTGATCAGGCCAAATATATCCACGAATCGATGCGCTTGTTTGAAAATAATCTGCTTTCGGCCATTTTGCTCGTAGTGGCAGTCATTTTGCTGACTATGGGCTGGCGCAGCGCGATTGTGGTCTCCACCACTATTCCCGTGGTAATTATGTCCGTCTTTGTTTATATGCAACTGTTTGGCATAGAGTTGCATCAGGTCTCCATCGGTTCCCTGATCATTTCACTGAGCTTATTGGTTGCCAATGGAATTGTGGCTAATGACAGTATTTATCTGTATTTGCAGAAAGGGGTCGACCGGGAGAACGCTTGCGTCCGCGGCGTCAATGAAGTGCAAATCGCCATTTTGACCTCTACTTTGACCAGCATTGCCTCGTTTTTGCCGTTGGCGATGATGGAAGGCGTCGCCGGCAAATTTGTGAAAAGTTTGCCGGTATTGGTATCGGTCGCCCTCATCAGCTCTTACCTCTTTGCTTTAACCATGGTGCCGGCCACGGCCTTCTCCATTTTGGATGTGAAGAAAAAAGGGAAACAAAATGCGCTGTTAAAAAGGGTGCGGCGGTTTTTAAAAATGGACCGGGCGGTTGGCTGGTTAAAAGCAATCTACCAAGGGTTATTGACCAACTGTCTGAAACAGCCGTGGCTGGTAATGTTAACCGGGCTGCTGGCTTTAGTGGTGAGTCTGGCGGCGGTTCCCAGTCTGGAATTGCAGTTGTTCCCTAATGTTGAACGGGATCAATACGTAGTTGATATCGATTTGCGCGACGGCAGCACCGCCACGGCAACCGAGCAGGTAGCCAGGAGGGTTACTACGATTTTGCTGCATGACCCGTCGGTGCGACTGGTTATGGCCAAAGTGGGAGAAGGACCGTTAAAGTTTTATACTACCTTTATTCCCAATAGCATCTCCAGCAATAAAGCGCAATTGATTGTCA
>JASFQO010000391.1:0-3586 GCA_050115405.1 Bacillota bacterium | reverse complement strand
GCTTTAGGTTCTCAAGACAATCACGACCAAAGTTGGGGGACAAAAAATGAATTTCGGACCGCGGTGTTAGCCAAAAAACTGACGCGGACCGCAATCATTGAAGCCTACCGCAACCGCCGTTTTTACTCCACCGAAGACCGCGACCTTTATCTTGATTTCCGTTGTTCGGGGTATCCGATGGGTTCGCAATTAAACGGCGTTTCCCGCGTCTTTACCGTCACCGCCACCGACCGGAGCCACGATACCTTTAGTCGGATTCGGTTTTATCGAAATGGCGATTTAATTGCCACCCAATCAGTTGCCGGTAGTAGTGTCACGGCTACGTTTACGGATGATGAGACGACTGCCGCGGCCTATTATTATGTGATTGTGACCGAAAATGACGATAACGATGGCAATGGCCGGAATGACGAAGCGATTTCCTCAGCCATTTGGGTCCGGTAGAATCTATTATTACGGCCCAGGTCGGCGTTTGGGAAGGTACCCCTATTTATTTGTTCGAGGTTTAACGATAATTTTAAAGCCGAGGCAACCGTTACAATCCGGGTTTCCTCGGTTTCTTGTTTATAAATCATCGGTTGTAAAAGGAGTTTCTTTGTAAAACGCCGGGATGAGGCGCGCGGCAATAAACGCGATGATGGGCACGGTCCAAATGATGGCGGTACTGCCCGCCATGCCTTGGATGATTTCAATGCCGATTAAATTCATATTCATAAATTGGTGATAATTAACCTTATAGGAGTAAATTAGCAGCAAAGAATTGAGGGAAGTCCCCGTAAAAGCCAGAATCAGTGTATTGGCCATCGTCCCCATCATATCGCGGCCGACATGCAACCCCGAAGTAAAAAGCGCTTCTTTAGAGAGTTGAGGATTAGCTTCATAAATTTCATAGACACTGGAGGCAATTGACATCGCCACATCCATAACCGCGCCCAAAGACGCGATCAAAACGCCTGCAAATAAAAGCGCGCCCACTTTCAGATGCGTTGCGGACGCAATTACTAAAAGAGTCTCGGCCTCCGGGGTGTTCAAACCGGACAGGTGGGCCAGATGGCCGAAGATACCGGAAATAATCCCGGCAATGACTACTCCGCATGTAGTCCCCAGAATTGCCGATAAGGTTTTGGAACTCCACCCGGTGATGGTAAAAAGAGTGACCACTGTAGCCAGGATGACAATCAGCACGGAGGCCAAGATCGGCGAATAACCCTGATACAACATGGGAATCAACAAAAAAGCAATGCAAATCAAGGTGAAAACCAAGCCGGCGATCGCTTGCAACCCTTTTAGGCCGCCAACCCACCAGAGACTGCCGAGAAAAAAAAGTAGAAACAAATAGATTATCGGAATTCTGTAGTAGTTATAGACCGATACCTGGTAAATACCGGGCGCCGCAGTATCGACGCTCACAATAACGTCCATGCCGGCTTTGGCATGGACGTTATGAAGCGGGCTTAGATAATTTTGAAGCGTATGGACTTCCCCGGAATGTTCCCCGGTTAGCAGCTTCACTTGTAGTTCCTGGACCCCGCGGTACCTGCCCTTAAGGTAAGGGTCTTTTGTCAATGATTCGCTACTAACTTGAATGATCCTAGCCCTTTCATATCTGACATAAGAGGCTCCTCCCTGTTGATGGTGAAGGCTGCGGTTACCGGAGTTGAAAAAGAAAAAGAAAGCCGGGAAAACCAAGATTCCAAAAATCGGAAAAGCCAGTTTGACTATTTTTAATCTTAACATGTAATGCGCCTCACTTAAAAGCTTTTGGGAATGGTTTGGGAACTCTTGGTAATTGCGTAGGAATCAACCTCCTCCATGGTATCCTGACGATAGGTTTTAAAGGTTAGGCTGTTTCCGTTAATTGTCACATATGAGAACGTAGGGACCTTAAGCTGCGACCTCGCCGCAGCGTAATATTCGGGGATGTATCGCAAATCATAGTATTTGCTGCCGGAGGCGGAGTTTAAGGTATAATAAACGGTACCGGCCGGATTCACCACATAGCCGTTTCTGTCAACTTGCTGATCCGACTGGGGGATGTCCCCTTTGAGGGGATAGCTCCTGGTATAACTATGGTCATGCCCGGTAATGACAATATCGATGGCGTAATCATCAAAAATCGGGAAGAGTGAAGCTCTTAAGTTTAAAATGGATGATTCGACAGAGTAATAGGCGGAACCATAAATATCATGATGGAACATGACAATTTTCCAGGCGCTGTCGGGATTGGCCGCCACTGCGTCTTGGATAAAGGCCCGGTGGCCGGCGCAGCTTTGACAGTTAGTGTTTAACACCATGAAAAGAGCGTTGCCGTAAGTAAAGTAATAATCACCGGAACCGGTAGACGTAACTCCATAGTAGTTGGACTGGTTCGGGAAATAGTAATGTGATCCATGATTGGTGGCCCCATTATCATGATTGCCCACGGCCGAAACAACGGGAAGACTTGTGAACTCCGTCGGGGCAAAGAAAGCGGTGAATTGGGACTCGCAATTACAGGTTTGGACTTGATCACCGGTCGACATCAGGAAAGCGGCGTCGGGAAATTGTTTGCAGGCTTTGGCAATCGCATTGACCCAACATTTTTTGTCAGTGGCGGTACTGCGCGCGCCGATCTGGGGGTCGCCCATTGCCAAAAAGCTGAAACAGTCCTCTTGACGAGTGGTGTAATTATAGACCGAAGTCCAATTTTCGGCGCCGTCTCCCAGACGGTACACATATTCGGTATTGGGAGCCAGAAAGCGGACCACCGCTTTATTGCTATAGTATCTTGATGACGCGGCAGCAACATTGCAATAAAAGTTGCTGGACGCGTCATCAGGAAAGGCGGAGCCTTGCATCGCTGATTTCAAAGCGACCTGGACCAGGCTTGCTTTTTTGGATGTTGAGTACCAGGTAATATTCAGCTCCGAAATATCGGCGCCCGGAGTCAGGACGATTGCGGAGGTATCCCATGAAGTGTCCCGTGAGTTATCCCACGAGGTGCCCCATGAGTTTCTCCGTGATGCTGCCAAAATACTATCGGTAAAAGTAAATAAGATCATCAGACCGACTAATAAGAGAGAAGCGCCTTTTACGAACAATCTTTGACTGCATTGTTTGGTTTTCATAATAGACCTCCTGATTTTGATTGGTGGGCATTCGGCTTCCAAAAATAAGATATCGTGAAGAATATTGCCGGCATAGTGTTATCAACCAAGCAACGAGCAGGACAAACAATATTTTTTAATAGGCCAACCTCCTTTTAGTTTGGTTAGGTCTATTATAATTTCTTAACTTTAAAATTTTTCCTATTTAGTATTAAATTGTAATTAAGTTATGTTAAAAAAATTTAACAGGATTGTTACGAGGTTTCACGTTGGAAGTCTGTACTTGAGCGGCAGGGAAAAAATAAGTTCAGATAATATTTTAGTTAAAAATAGCAAATTGTCTTGCATTTTATTCAGCGGACAGGTACTATTACTAATAACACGTTTTCATTTTTTGTAACACTTTTTAGCGATTTATTACATAAGGAGGTTCGCGGATGGATCGGGAATTATGGCAAAAATGCGTGGCGTTTCACGGACATGAATGTCCGGGACTGGCG
>JASFQO010000390.1:0-3591 GCA_050115405.1 Bacillota bacterium | reverse complement strand
AATATCTTGTTAGCGGTCTTAATAGCGCTGTTGATTGGTACTATTTTGGGGCTTGTTAACGGGCTAACAGTCTCTTATCTGAAAATCCCGCCCTTGATCGCCACTTTAGGGATGATGAGTATTGCCCGGGGATTGCAACTGACGCATACTCTCGGAGCGACATTGTATTCATTCCCGAAAGCTTTCAGTTATATCGGGACAGCATTATGGCTGGGAGTTCCGGCTCCGATATACCTGGTGATCATCGTTTTTATCTTATTTCACCTTATTATGAAATACACCACTTTAGGAAGATCAATTTATGCGATTGGCGGTAATGCTGAAGCGGCAAGGATTAGCGGGATCTCGGTTCGTAAAACGATTTTGTTTACTTACGCAATTTCCGGTTTGCTAACCGCAGTGGGTGGCTTATTGTTATTAGCCAGAATGGATGCAGCCGAGAGTTCGGCCGGTCAAGGGCTGGAAATGGAAGCCATTGCGGCGGTGGTGATTGGCGGAACCAGTTTGACCGGCGGCCGGGGTACGGTGTTAAAGACGGCGCTAGGGACTCTTATTTACGGAGTAATCATTAACGGGTTAAATATTATCGGTGTCAATCCGTTTGTGCAGAAAATTGTGATTGGATTGTTGATTCTCGGAGCTGTAGGCGCTGATTGTGTGTTGCGGTATCGAAAAGGCGAGCGTTAAGAGATGTTTTGGTTATATAAATTTGAAGGGAACACGGATGAAAGCTTTAGTAAAAACAGCCTATGGTAAAGATAATTGTGATTTGGTTGACTTAAATGATCCGACGCCGACAGCCGGGGAACTACTCATTCAGGTGGAATGGGTGGGTATTTGCGGGACTGACCAGAAGGTTTTTGAAGGTACGGCGGAATATACGGTACCGGTGATTTTAGGACATGAATTGGCGGGAACCGTGATTGCGGCCGCTCAAGATGTTGAGGGATTTCAATGCGGCGACCGGGTTATCGCTGAGACTAGTCTCGGTACTTGTGGAAAATGTGAAAGTTGTCGGGCGGGGTTTTACAATGTCTGTAAACAACGTTTGGGAATGGGACGGACCGCCAATGGCGCTTTTGCAAAACTAATCAATATTCCTTATCATTTGGCGCATAAAATTCCCGATGCTTTGTCAACTAAAGAAGCCGCGCTTTGTGAACCGGCGGCCGCTACTCATCATGCGGTCGTCGAACGGGGCCGGGTTCAAAAAGGAGAAAAAGTCTGGGTGTTCGGACCCGGTCCTATTGGGATGCTGGTAGCGCAAATTGCTTTAGCCGGAGGAGCCTGGGTGTTGGTGAGCGGTTTGCCGCAAGATGAAAAGCGGTTACAACAATGCCAGAAATTTGGGTGCGCAACCGTAGCGCTTTCCCCAAATGAGGGTGTGCCGGAATGGATAAATCATTATTTTGGCGGTGAAGGAGCCGATGTTGTCTTTGAATGTTCCGGGAGTCAGCAAGCCTCCCGGATGGCTTTGGAAGTTGTCAAACCCCGAGGCCGCTATGTTCAGTTGGGGCTTTTTAACGGCGATGTAAGTTTCCCAATGAATCAGGCGGCGGCAAAAGAGATTCATATCATGGGAAGTTACTCTTCAGTCGCGGCGGATTTCGAAGCGGTTTTGCGACTGGCCGGAACCGGAAAAATTGACTTGTCTTGCTTGATTACGAAGACCTTTCTCCTTGAAGATTGGCGGGACGCTTTTTTGTGCGCGCAAGAGAAATCATCTTTGAAAGTGTTGCTCCATATTTAAAATTTGCCGGCGAACCGAGGAGGAAATGTAGTAATAATGGATCTAGGGTTAAATGATAAAACCGCAATAATTACCGGAGGCGGAAGGGGTATTGGCCGCGCGATCTGTCTCGAACTTGCGAAAGAGAAAGTAAGAATTGTTATTGGAGATTATGATTACCAGTCCGCCCGAAGTGTTTGCGAGGAAGTTTTGGCCAGTGGCGGGGAAGCAAAGCCTTTTAAGCTTGATGTCAGAGATTTGGGGTCGGTAACAGAGATGATTGACTTTGCCATTAAGGAATTCGGCGTTATTGATATTCTGGTAAATTCGGCAGGGATAATCAGTATCTCTGATGTTAAAGATTTATCCGAGACGCAATGGGACGCCATATTTGCGGTAAACGCCAAAGGAGTTTTTCTCTGCTGCAAAGCCGTTTTGAATCATATGATGAAGCGGATGGCCGGGAAAATCATCAATATTTCTTCCCAGGCGGGGAAGACCGGGTTTCCCCATGAAGCGCATTACAGTGCGACTAAAGGCGCGGTGATTGTGTTTACGCAAGCGTTAGCCAGGGAAGTGGCTCAATATAAAATAAACGTTAATGCAGTATGCCCGGGAAGTATCAACACCGAATTGAATAAGACTGTTACCGAAGGAACCGCTCAAATTTTGGGGATCACTCCTCAGGAGAAGATTAAGCAAACGGTTGCCGCCACTCCGTTGGGGCGTAAAGGAACACCGGAAGATATAGCGAGTTTGGTTGTGTTTTTGGCATCCGACCGGGCCGGTTTTATGACTGGTCAAGCGGTTAATATTACAGGCGGTCGCGAGTTTCATTAAATATAGACAATTTTGGCAAGGTTAAAACTAAATTATGGCGCCGTAATGTTTTAACTTTGATTTGATCAGGTAAGGAGGTGATGCCAAGTTAAATTTTCAGGGTCCCACGAAAAAAAACTAGGAGGTTAATTAAGATGTTTGGTTTATATGATCAACTTAAGAATCTTGATGAAAAAGGGACTCCCATACGGATTGGATTTGTCGGTGCGGGAGCAATGGGGATTAATTTTATAGGACAGACCGTCATGGCTCCGGGCATGGCTCCCCAAATCGTTGTCGATATTAAGATCGAAAATTGTATCAAAGCCTGGAAGCAATCGAATATTCCCGAGCGGGATATTGTAGTTTGCGATACATTAGAGGACGCCCAGAAGGCCATCAAAGATAATAAAAAAGTATGCAGCACTAATTTTGACATCATCGTTAACAATAAGGATATTGACGTCGTAGTCGAAGGCACCGGCAATCCTGAGGTGGGCACGAATTATGCCTTCCGGACAATCATGAACAAAAAACATTTTGTGACCTTAAGTGTTGAAATGGATGTCGTAGTGGGCTATATCCTGAAACGGCTTGCTGATAACGCCGGTGTGACCTATACCGGAATTTACGGTGATGAGCCGGGAGTAATCAAGCTTTTATATGATACAGTTAAATCTTTAGGGTTTGAAGTGATCGCCGCCGGAAGAGGCGATACCGGGAATTCGGATCTGAAGTGGAATCCGCAGACAGTGCTGCCTTTGCTCGAAGGGCGGAGTAAAAAACGCGGGTTTGATCCCAAGAAAATGACTGTTAATCCTTATATGTTCGCTTCATTTAACGACGGCTCCAAGACCAATGAGGAATTGACCATGGTTGCCAATGCCACCGGATTGGTGCCGGATGTGCGGGGAACCCATTCACCAATGATTGAGTACAATGAATTTTCGGTTAAAGTTCCCAAAGTTTTTGATCTGAAAGAAAGAGGCGGATTATTAAACCAATACGGAGTAGTCGAGAGCACGGGAATCCCGGGAGGAGTC
>JASFQO010000389.1:0-3600 GCA_050115405.1 Bacillota bacterium | reverse complement strand
CCGCGAACATCAAAAGATGGAGTAAAAATGGCGGAACAATTATTGACAGTAAATGATTTGCAGGTGGAATTTCAGACCGAGTCCGGCGTTGTCCACGCGGTGGACGGTGTCTCCTTTTCCATGGCGGCCGGCGAAATCCTGGGTCTGGTCGGCGAGTCCGGTTGCGGCAAATCAGTGACGGCCTTATCGCTCGTGCGCCTGATTCCCAGCCCTCCGGGGCGGATCGCGGCCGGCGCGATCAACTGGCGCGGTCGGGACTTGTTGCGGTTACCTGTGTCGGAGTTGGTGAAATTGCGAGGGGCGGAAATCGGCATGATCTTTCAGGAACCCTTGACCAGTTTTAACCCGGTGCAAAGAATCGGCGCGCAACTCGGCGAGGTTCTCAAAGCGCATACCGACTTATCCGAGGCGGAGATCCGGGATAAAGTGGCCGCCGGGTTGCGGCGGGTGGGACTGCCGGAACCCGAGCGGCAATATGCGGCTTATCCCCACGAACTCTCCGGCGGAATGCGGCAACGGGCGATGATTGCCATGGCTTTGGCCTGCCAACCCCAACTGGTGATTGCCGATGAACCGACCACCGCCCTGGATGTGACCATTCAGGCCCAGGTCTTGGAACTGTTGCAGGAGCTGCAGGCCGAAAACGGCATGGCGGTGCTGCTCATTACCCACAATCTCGGAATTGTGGCGGAGATTGCCCAACGGGTGGCGGTGATGTACGCCGGTAAAATCGTGGAGCTGGCCCCGGTGCGGGAGCTGTTTCACCGCCCGCTGCATCCTTATACCGTCGGCTTACTGCGCTCGATCCCGACGCCAACCGGGACCGGCGCGTTGTACGCGATTCCCGGCCAAGTGCCGGATCCGTACCGCTTGCCGCCCGGCTGCTATTTTGCGCCCCGCTGCCCGCAAGCGCAGCCAATCTGCCATGAGCGCCGTCCGGAGCTGCAAATGGCGGGGGATGGACATACTGTGGCGTGTTGGATGCAGTCAAATTGAGAAGTGGAATGTGTGAAGTGAGAGGTGTGAAACCGGAGCTACCGGGATAAAGTTGGAATTAACGTTCATGTCTGGCTGCGCTAGCCATAAAACTGTGAATGTAAATTGTGAGAATGTTATCCCCCAAAAATGTGTTTTTTGAACGACGAACGACGAGCGGCGAATGGCGAATTACGAACATGAATATGGAGTGATATATTGTGAACCCCGAACGACGAGCGACGAGCGACGAGCGACAAATCTCGAACGTTGAGCGAGGAGATTTATTAACAGTGACCGATTTAAAAAAATATTTTCCCATCCGCTCGGGGCTTTTCGGGCGGGTGCGGCAATACGTCCGGGCGGTGGACCGGGTCAGCTTGACGATAGCGCCCGGGGAGACCGTCGGTCTGGTCGGCGAATCGGGTTGCGGCAAGACCACAGTGGGCCGGAGCGTGTTGCGGCTGGTCGAGCCCAGCGGTGGCAGCGTGGTCTTCCAAGGCCGCGAATTAACCGGGCTGGGTCGGGGACAACTGCGGCAAATCCGAACCGGGATGCAGATGGTCTTTCAAGATCCCTATTCGTCACTCAACCCGCGGATGGTGGTGGCGGACTTGGTCGGTGAAGGTTTGCTCGAACATCGTTTGGTTAAAAATCAGGCTCAAAAACGCGACCGGGTGGTGGCGGTTTTGGAACAGGTCGGTCTGGGGGCGCAACTCTTGGACCGCTATCCACATGAGTTTTCCGGCGGGCAACGGCAACGGCTGGCGATTGCGCGGGCGATCGCGCTCCGGCCACAGTTGTTGGTCTGCGATGAAGCCGTCTCCGCCCTGGATGTTTCGGTGCAAGCCCAGATTATCAATTTATTGCTGGAGTTACGCCAAAAATTGCAGATGGCCTACTTGTTTATTTCCCATGATTTGGCGGTGGTGCAACACATTTCGCACCGGATTGCCGTGATGTATCTGGGCCAAATTGTCGAATCCGGCCCGGCGGAGGAACTATTCGCCCGACCGGCCCATCCGTATACCGAAGCCTTATTGTCGGCGATTCCGGTCCCCAATCCGGACCGCCCGAAGCACCGGATTATTTTGCAGGGAGAAGTGCGTAACACCCTTGAATCCGGCCAAGCCTGCTGTTTTGCGGCGCGTTGCCCCCGGGTGATGGAGATTTGCGGGCGGCAAGAACCGGCGGTGGTCCAATTGAACCCGGGACACAGCGTCAAATGTTTTTTGGCATCTCCGGAAAGACAAGGTTAAACGAGGAAGATCCTACAGGGGACGGTCCGCGGCAGTTTATGACTCGGACAATTGGCGTAGCGTCAAGAGGCGGGAGATTGGCGCGCGGTTTCGGCAGGAATTTCGATATGGCATTGCGAATCAATTAGCACTATCAATACAAAGAAAGGATGTTATCGTTTGACGCGGAAACTATTTTCATTATTACTGGCATTAATAATGTGCGTCGCGGTTCAGGGGGAGGCCCGGGCGGAATTGCAGGCCGGGATGGAGTATCAGGTCAGTGAGGACCAAGAGGGGCTAAACATCATCAAGGCCGATTGGTGGCTGCTTTCCCGGTATGGGATGCGCGCCAGCCTGGACGTACAGGAATCTACGCTCTCTGCCGACCTGCTTTATCGGAAAAATCCCGGTGGAAAGAAGACCGCTTATATGGGACTGGGCATTCGCGATGTACTGAATAAGGAAGATTACGATTTGCCGGTAACGAAACGGATGGAAATTATCGCCGGAATGGAACTGCGGCTGACCAATCGACTCTCAGTAACGGCGGAAACCCGGGTGGTGCCGTTAAGTATCAATCGGGAAGGAATGAAGCCGCTGGTGGGAATCGGCTTCAAGTGGGTTACCGATCTTGACGGCGCCTGGTCGGAACGGATCGGTCCGGTCAAAAATTCCGAACTGAAGCTACTGGCGCGGTTAATCACTGCCGAAGCCGGGACGGAGCCCTATGATGGACAAGTCGCCGTAGGCGCGGTGGTGGTCAATCGGTTGAAATGCGACCATTTTCCGAAGACGATTCGGGAAGTGATCTATCAGGACGAGCAGTTCAGCAGTTTGTCGAAGCTGGCCGGAACCCGCCCGACGCGGGCGGCGCTTCAGGCTGCCAGGGAAGCAATCGCCGGGACGGATCCCAGTTTGAGCGCTTTGTATTTTTATAATCCGAGGATTTGCTCTCCGGAAGGTTTACAGTTTTTCAGCTCAGGTAAATTACAAGTGACCGTCCAAATCGGTAATCACATATTTTTGAAAGAACGGCCTTAGTACTCTGCCAAATTCAAAAATATTCCCGGATTGCCTTAGTATAACGAGGCCACCCGCCTGCGCTGAAAAAGGTGATGGGGAGACTTGCCGGATTGGCTGATGCGCCGTGAAAAGCCGCACATTGCTGCGTCACTTAAACTGAATGAAGAATGCTGGAGATCGTTTTTGCAAACTTAAAGCGTGTTTGCAAAAAACGACTCTTAGGTCGCTGCGGTGCTCAATATACAGCGAGTATTATCTCCGCTCCTCCCTCGGTCGTTTCTTGCACTGCACGACTTTTGACGACGCGAATGCCAGGACTGAAAGCTCATCCAATCCGGCAAAATCCATCGGCGCGTCTGGG
>JASFQO010000388.1:0-3601 GCA_050115405.1 Bacillota bacterium | reverse complement strand
ATGAGTGATCGCCGGATTGACGTCAACTGTCTTCTTTCCCAGCAACTTGATTGCGTCCTCAAAATCATCATGGTTATACATGATAGTCCCGGAAATATTCAGCTCCGAACCGGTAATCCGAAACATCTCCACCGGGACGGCTTCATCAAAAAGAGCTACCGGGACTACCCGACCCTTTTTGATTACACATTGCAGGGAATCATTCAGCACCGAAGGAATCCCGGCGGTAATAAACACCACATCCGACCCTTTTTCTCCGGTAATTTTCTTGATTGCAGCGGTAGTATTAACTTTTTTAACATTAAAAGCATAATCGGCGCCCATTTTTTTGGCGACATCCAAATTGTAGTCAACCGTATCCGTTACGATAATATTAGTGGCCCCGGCGATTTTAACACATAACAATGTCATTAATCCAATGGTCCCCGCGCCTAAAATCACACAGGTATCGGTAAAAGCCAGCTCGGATTTTTTAACCGCATGAACTGCGACGGCTAACGGTTCGACCATTACTCCTTCAGCATCGGAGAGGTTATCCGGCAGTTTATAGACAATCGATTCCGGAGCCGTAATATATTCGGCAAAAGAGCCGGGCCATTCCTTAGTGCCTAAGACAATTTTCGAATTACAAAGGTTGATATCGCCTCTGAGACAAAAACTACAATTCTGACATGAAATTTGGGGTTCGACAGTCACCCTGTCGCCAACCTGCAATTTTTTGACCCCCGGAGTAACCACCACAATTCGCCCTGCCAATTCATGTCCTAAAATTACCGGAGGTTTCCGGTACGGATGAGTCCCCTTAAAAGCGTGGACTTCCGAACCACAGATTCCTGTTAAATTAACCTTAATTAATACTTCGCCCGGTTTCGGCTTCGGTTGGGGCAAATTATCAAGATGAAACTTATAAATTTCAGTCAATACTGCGCATCGCATAATGTAAGTCCTCCATAAATTAAAATCATTTCATTAAATTTGGTAAAAACATTACAAACTGCGGATAGAAAGTGACTAATAACAAAGAGATCACCAGGGGAATAAAAAATGGTATCAACCTTTTTCCCAACCGCATGACCGGAATACCGGTTATATTACTAACCACAAAAAGTGACATACCCATTGGAGGAGTGGCGACCCCAATCATCATAGTTAAAACCATCAGCACTCCGAAGTGAATCGGACTTATTCCCAATTGCGTAACTAACGGCAATAAAACCGGTATTAAAATAATCATAATTGCCAAGCCTTCGACAAAACACCCTAAAAACAAAAGAATAGCATCAATGATAATCAAGACCAAATAAGGATTTCTGGTTATTGCTAAAATTGAATCTACAAGCATATTGGGGATTTTTTCGACGGCCAACAACCAGCCGAAAATACTGGCCGTTGATATAATAAGCACAATCGTGCCGCTATCGATAATTGTCTCTAATAATATGCGGCGGTAGTCTTGAAACTTCAATTTCCGAAATGAAAACACTTCCAGGCCGAAAACATAGACTACGGCAATCACCGAGGCTTCAGTCGGAGTGTAAAAACCGGAGAATAAACCGCCCAGAATGATTAACGGGGCTAATAACGATAAAAAGGCTTGTTTAAAACTGCTCCATACCTCCGGAAATTTCGCCCTGGTACGGCAGGGAAACCCTGGGGTCCTTGCGGCATATAGATAGACGGCGACCATTAATGCCAGTCCCAATAATAAACCGGGAATTAATCCCCCTGCGAACAGTTTGATGATTGATTCCCCCGCCATAACACCATAAATAACCATCGGAATGCTGGGAGGAATAATCGGGCCAATCACCGATGAAGCGATGGTAATTGCACTACTGAATTCCGGTTCATATCCTTCCTTAGTCATCGCCTCGATCTCCACCCGACCTAATCCGGCGCTATCGGCGACCGCGGAACCGGAAATACCGGCAAAAATAATACTGGCCACGATATTGGTGTGTCCCAAACCGCCTTTAATGTGTCCGACAATTGCGTTGGCAAAATTGAAAATCCGTTCGGTTGCGCCGCTTTCATTAAGTAATCGTCCCGCCAGAATAAACATGGGAATGGCCAATAAAGTAAACGAATCAATCCCGCTAAACATCCGCTGAATGACCATTAATAAAGGATATTCTTTCGAAATAAAAAGCGCCAAAACGGAGGAAATTCCCAAGACAACCGCCATCGGAATTTGACTAAACACAGTCAAAAGAAAGGTTAATATTAATACAGTAGCAAGCATTCAAGCAATCCCTCCCTTAATTTTTGACGGGCCAAAATAATTTTAAAACTTTTCGCAACGCGTAATAACACATTTGCAGACCAAAAATAGGAATCGCCAAATAGATATATCTGATTTCTATCCCCAAACCCGGGGTATATTGCCATTGCGACATTAAGAAATATTTTACTCCCTGAACTACGGTAACCGTAAAAAAGATAAAGACAACCACATCAGCCACAGCATCCATTAAAGAATGAAATTTTTCGGGAACGATTTTATTTAAAATATTTACACTGATAAAAATCCCTTTTTTGAAACCAATCGCCGCGCCGCCAAAAATTATATAGATAAAAAGGTAACGGCAGACCTCTTCGCCCCAGGGTAAAGCGCGGGCAAAAAATGTCCGTAAGACAACCTGCGTAATCAGGACAGTAATCATCGCGACCGTCAATAATATTAACAAGTTTTCATTGAAACTCTCCAAAAGTTTTGCTGTTTTACGATTCCCCGAATTCCGTTGTACCAATCCATAATCCCTCCCTTCTTTAAAAACAGCAGTCGGACTATTTAATTTAGCCGACTGCTTGAAACATTTGACGCAATTAATAATTAATAATTCTCTTAATTAGTTTTGCTCCAAATTTATCGGCAAATTCCGCATGAACTTTTTGGGCCCTTTCTCTAAATCCTTTTAAATCAGGATAAGTTATGCCAATGCCAGCTTTCTTAAATAAAGTGATGGCCTCTTTCTCCCTTTGCTGGCAAACGGCGCGCATGTGTTTGTTGCCTTCCTTTGCCGCTTTAAGAAGAATTTTTTGCTGCCTTTTGGTCAATGAATTAAACCATTGAACATTTACCAACAGGGGGGCCGGGCCATACATATAGTTGACAACGGCGATATATTTTTGGACCTCATATGTTTTATTGGCCAACATATGCAATAGCGCATTTTCCTGTCCATCAACCAGTCCCTGCGCAAGAGCGGTGGCAGTCTCGGCGAACGGCATCGGGATCGGGTTGGCGCCTAACGCTTTCATCGTCGACATCCATACCGGACTTTCCGGGACCCGTATTTTTAATCCTTTCATGTCTTCCACCGAGTTAATCGGACGACGGTTATTGCTGATCTGCCTGAACCCATTTTCCCAGACCGAAAGCATTTTCATGTTGTGCTTCAACAAATCGCCATAAACCTCCCGGCCAATCGGCCCATTTAACACTCGGTCCGTATGGGCGGAATCTTTAAAAAGGAAAGGCAGGATAAAGACACCGGTACGGGGCGCGTAAACATCTGAAATGCCGGTTAAAACTATCGGAATAGCACCCATTTTTAATTGCTCCATGGTAACTCGTTCTTCACCCAGTTGCCCCGCAGGA
>JASFQO010000387.1:0-3609 GCA_050115405.1 Bacillota bacterium | reverse complement strand
TCGGGAATATTATGAATGGCAATGGCGATGGCAATCGCCACTCCCAACGAGGTTAAAAACAATATTTCAACTTTAGCAACAATCCGTCCTGATCCCGATACCTCCCGAACGTCCCTGAGACGTCGCCGTCAAACACCAGCAATCCGGTTGCCAAATGCATGTTATCAGTTAACGAATATTCCGCGCTTAATTTAAGATAATAATCTTTCTCAGCCAAAGAGGCGCAGATTTGCCCCGTTAAGTCCAATGTTTCCCGTAAAAGCTTCTTGGTTATTTTCAACGTGCCCAGCCAATCGTGTTGCTCCCGGCGCAATGAATGATCATAATCCAAAAGCAATTCATCGCCGACTTGACTTGAAATCATCCAATTGTTCCCGGGATACCAATCCGCCCCCAGCAACAGATGAAGCGTATCACTTTTATCGTAGCCATCCAGATAGGAATCCCGCTCGAACCGCCGTCCCTTTATCAAAGCAGCTTCGCAGCGAAACACCAATTCGTCCAGAGGAAACGAAAATTCCCCGCCGCACCCACATACCCGATAATATTCGCCCCAAAACGCCGTTGCGCCGTCGGCTATTTTCGCCTGATATACCGGCGTATCCCACCAACAGTAAAAAGCGGTAAACGCCAAATCAAATCCGGCTTGATTAAAGGCGGCTCGCCCAAACCATTCGCTATTCTTCAAATTTTTTTCCGGCCGGGTTATAGCGGCATCAATAGTGGCGCTTCCTTGCAACCACGGATTATCTTCTTCAAGGTAGCCGGCCGGTTCAAAAAAAGGGACCCAAACTACCTCCGCCAGCAAATTATGACTGTGTAACCTGGTCTTTACCGCTTCCACCGGTTTTTTAGCATCGCTAAATTCATGACAAAAGTAATCCCGATAATCAATTGGGCAAATTAGATCCGTAACTTGAACGCCGTCGGCCTTTCCCCAGGCAATAATTTGACGGCCGACCCGCCAGTCCCAGTTGCCAAGTTGATAATCCATATAAGTTTCCTTCAGGCAAAACCGGCTATCATCGGCTTCAATCGCATCATGGAAAAAATCCCCGGATAAAAAACCTTTTGCCGCCCCGTTTTCTGTCAATAGTTCCAATCTGCCTCCGGCGCGGGAACTCAAAAGTTTATTCGGCTTGTCCAAACAGATAACCTGATAATTTTCAAAATATCCGTTCACACTGGCAGCCGCATCAACAGTCGCCGTCAAGCCCAACCCGCCGTATAAACCCCAAAACCCACAGCAAACCAACAACCAAATCCGCCCGCTTTTATACCGCTTCATGAACAACCCTCCTTAAGAACCATGCCCCGCCATACCAAACAGGTCCGACATCATAACCTTAAATTGCCCCGTTCCAGCGCCGCGGTCTGAAAAAGATCATCCGGGAGGGAAGTATTGTATTTAATATTAAAATATTCCAAAATAGTGGTATGCGCTTCTTGTTTGTTGGTCATAATCATCTTTTTAGCCGTCCGGATCCCGTCGATTTGCTCAATATCGTTTACTTCGAGCGTCTTTAACAATCCCCGTTTATTAAAGTATTTGACTTTGATCGCCATATCCAGGTCTTTGGCTATCCAAAGCGTCTTTTGCGTATATTCGGAACGTTTTTTTTTCGGAACGGACTTCACTACCCAGCATTTTCGCCCCTTTAATTCTTCTTCGCGCAACAAAGTATGCGTATCTTCGTCAATGCTTCTGCCCCCCAAGTCATCATAAGTAAAATCCGTCCCCATAAAATAATCATTACTGGAATTTCCACTGATGCGCCTGATTTTTCTTAAAGCCGGTAAATATAACCAGCGGTCGTCGCGTTTAGACGGATCATCATATTCCCAGCTTAAATAAGCGGTTCCCTTAACATCCGCCGGACTTTGAAAAATCATAATCACTTTGGTATCATCGCCATAATCTTTTTGACAAGTAACAACCTTTCTAACCCGCCGGCCGCCGGCCCTATTAATTAAATTCAGTTTCAATTCAAACCGGCGCGTTTCGCCGTCATCCCGTTGATCAACCCGTAACATAACCTCCCGACCCGTTAAACCGGCGGCTTGAATCATACTGCCGCACGCCGTCATTAGCCCAACCAGTCCCATCATCAATGTCAAACTTTTCTTAGTCATCGCGCCAAACCTCCTCTAATATTGAATTTTTGCTCCATATATCAGTTCAAATCCAGTCTTGGACCGCTTCCTTAAAATTTACCGTATATTTGCTATGCGCCGTACCCAAAAATTCAACCTCGTCCAACCGGGCTATCTTACGCAAAGAATCCCCGATTTGCCGTTGATTGGAATTCCAAATACGATAAAAAGGCGCAGCTCTCCCGTTTTTTAAAATCAAAAGGTCGCCGCTGATTAAAATCCGCCGATTAATCAAGTATGCCATATGTCCCAAGGTATGTCCCGGGGTTAACAAAGCCTTTACCGTAATCGCGCCGACGCGAACCTCTTCTCCGTCGTCAAGCAGCCGGTAAGGCCTTGAAATCGTTACCGGCGTATAAAAGAACATTTTACGAAACGCCTTTTTGTTGATTAACTTTGCTTCTTCCCTGCCTAAAAAGAGTTGCGCCCGATCGTGCCAATCCGCCTTACTGTCGGAATCAACCGCTCCCGCGTGGTCTTCGTCCGTATGCGTTAAAAACAAATGTGAAATCGAGTCGGGATTCACCCTCACCTTTTCAAACTCTTCTTTAAGATAATTATTATTTGAATATCCGACGTCAAAACAAATAGTATCTTTACCATCGGAATACAAATAGATATTCGTGTCCCGGTCGCGCACAGTAAATAAATTTTCCGTTATTTTTCCGGTGTCTACGGGAAAAAACAGGTTTTGCGGCAACAACTCCGATACATAATTCCCCCAAAAATAGATTGAGTTTTTCTTCATTCGCATTCTCCTTGATTTTCACCCAGATTAAACTGGTTTTGATATTTTTGGCGCAATTGGATCCATAAGCCGGTAAGTTCGTTTAAGGTTGACTCCACATCAAACAGCCTGTTTGTGATCAGCAGCTTTTCCCAATTGGCAAAAAAACGGTTAGAGTCTCTGACCTCAAGCAGCCCGTTTTGACGGATCCCCTTGGCAATCTGTTGTTTATAGATATGCGCCGCCATCAGGTAAAAAATATTATGAGGGTCCAAACATAAACATTCAACAATTTTCAGTAAAGAATTAATTGAAACTAACGATAGCGTTTGAATCGCGCAAGGCATCGTTTCCCCCAGTTCCTCCCAGAAAAGGTCGTAGGGGATGCTTCTTTCCAACGCCTTTACTTTACCGTACCGGTCAACCACAGGAAAATAAGGATAAATCCGGCACATGACCGGCCGGTAATCATGCTCCGGACATCGGCCGTCGTGGGGACACCAATTTAAAATAATCGGAATTACAACCCCGTTTTTAAGCGAAAATCTAATTGTCTTGACCGTGCTGCCCGGCTGCAACTTGCCATTTCGCCTTAAATATAAATATTCTCCCGGAAACAACGGGACCTCATTGATTTTTTTAATAATTTTAAAATTCCGCCCGACCCGCTCAAAATTACAACAATGAGAAGCGCAGCCCGATTCCCAACAACCGGCTTCAAAAATCCC
>JASFQO010000386.1:0-3620 GCA_050115405.1 Bacillota bacterium | reverse complement strand
CATCTTAATAACTTCTTCATTTTGTCTGGTCTCGAGCATCCCAATCAGCAAGTCCAGGGTATTATAGATAAAATGGGGCTTAATCTGCTCCTGCAAGGCATTCATCTCGGCCCGTCGCAATTTTTTCTGTTCCCGGACGCTTTCAGCCATCAACTGCCGGATGCGGGCCAGCATCTGATTGAAAGAATGGCCCAATTGACCGATTTCATCATTGCTACGGACCCTGACGTTGGTATTCAAATCATCCGACGCCCGCCGCATCGAATTTTGCAGCTCTTGAATGGGTTTGGCGAGCAATCCCGCTAAAAACACCGCCACAAAAATCAGGGCGATGATTGTGACAATAATCACTTCCAACGTCAAGCCGGTGATCTTGCGCATCTCGGCGGTCAATTCCGCTTTATTCGAAAGCGCGACAATCTTCCAATTAGCCGGAGTAAATGTCTTCACGGCAATGACCCGGACTGCGGACCCGATTTTCGTGGTAAAATAGCCGGATTTCCATTGATTGGCCATCGGGTCCCCCAGCAAGGAACCCAGGGTCTTTCCGACCAGTTCCGGTTGGGGATGATAGATGATCTGCCCGTCGGCCGCCACCAACATCACATAACCGGTTTTACCCAGGGTAATATTGTGACAAATCCGGTCGAGCAGTTTCACATCCACATCAATGGTCATCATCCCCAAAAGATTATCATAATCGCCCCGAATGGCGCGGCTGACGGAAAAAACCCTTCCGCCCAGCCAATCCGGATGCGGCCCCCAGATGACCGTTTGATCCGCCTGAGTATTCTGGTTGGCCAAAGTCTGAAACAGCTCGTTTTGGGTCAGATCGGAATGGGTAATCCCATAACAGCCCACCGTCACCCCATCAAGCGTGGTGAGGGAGACATCCCGGAGATCCAACTTCCAGGCCTTGATGCCATTGAGATTTTCCCACAGACGAAATGTGTATTTGCGGTTGCCTTCAATATCCCCCGCATGACTCAGTTTGATAAATTGGACATTGTAATAGTCGCCCCGCGATTCCAAGATTCGTTCCAGATCACTGATATAGATCTGCAGATTGCGGTCAACCCGGTCAATCACTTCGCCGGAATAAGATTCGCTATTCCGTTGCAAGATATCCAGATAAGCGCGATAAGAAATAACGGCTAGGAAGATCATCGGGATAATGCTCACCAGAAAAAACGACAAGATAAACTTGGCGCGAATTGATCCCAGTCGCAATGGGTGACTATGAAATTTAAAACTAAAACGACGCCGGCAATTCATTTCATTTCCCAGGGTTTTTTTTGTTTCAAAAGTTGTTCGAAGTTAGACTGGTCCGCGACTTCCAGCCCGGTATCAATTACCCCGTTGGGAAACGGCAATCCCTTCACGGCGCAGACCAAATAATTCACCGTATACTCACCCATTTTGCGAAAATTTTGCCCCACCAGGGCTTGGGCAAAACCTTTTTGCGCCGCTTGCAATACGGGGTAAAAGGTATCCATTGCTACCGCGATCCCTCCTTGGTCACACCATTTCTGATAAAAGGGCATGGACTCGGCCGGGCCGAAGAAAGGCCAGCCCCCGGAGAAATAGAAAGCTTCGGTCTCCGGATGTTGTTTGATATAGGCTTCAACCATCTTGGCCCCGGTACTGACATCATCATCACAGGCCAGTAAGGCCGTATAGTTCAACTTGATTTTTTCCGTCACCGCCGCTTTAAACCCCCGGATGCGCTCATTCAGATTATCCGCTTCCCGCCCGCCCGTAAGAATGGCCGTCCGTAAACTCCGCCGGGCCAGACCCCTACGGATGACAATTCGCGCCATGGCCGCGCCGCAAGCCCGACCGGCCTGATAATTATCGGTGCCGCAATAGAATAAGCGCCCGCTTCCGGGACAATCGGCGTCAATCGTCGCTACTTTGATATTGGCGGCGGTGGCGGCGGCGATCACTTTCCGGATTTTCACCGGATCACTGCAACTGATGGCGATCCCGTCTACCTTCCGTTGGATTAACCCGGCGATGATCTTGACCTGGGCGTCGGGATCAACTTTAAAGGGGGCCACCCATTCCAAAAGGACGTTTTGTTTACGCGCCGCCAATTCGGCGGTTTCCTTGGCATCCATATATACGGGATTATCCAGTGATTTGGGAACGATTGCAATCACCACCGGCCTTTTGCGCCGCATACCATTCTCCGCGGCCAATGCCAAATGATGCTTCCCCGGATGGCCGGCGTCGGGCGCTTGCCCGTCCCAGCAGCAAAAAAAAGCAAGGATAATGAAAAGTAACCAACACCGCCGCACCACCAAAATCACCTCACCCGCAATTTAGCTTCATTTTTCCTCCGGGCCTTTCGGACGCTCTCCGGGGCATTGCCGGTCCGGGGCGGCGAGTTCGGCCCAAGCAGCCGCCTTAAATGAGAGCCATACCGCTATTCCCCCGAAAACCACCGCCAGTAATAAGGTTGCCTGACCCACCATTTGCAAGTCCGCGTATAACAAGGAAGTCGGCGCTACCCTAATTAAATGCCAGCCACTCTTGCCGCCGATTCCGTTCTTACTGCTGATTGATTTAAAAGTAACCAGTATCGGCTGGCGGTTCATCCGGGTAAGATAACCGCCTTGATTGATTTCATTGCCATAATCCCGGTCCCCGGCGTATTCCATAATGGGTTGCAACGGCTTGACATTCGCCAGCAACGAGGCAACGTTCTTTCCAATATCCTTTTTAAAGGGAGAGGAAACGATGATGCCGTCATTGTTAATGATAAACGAATAACTTTCCATATTCCCAAGCGAAATATTCAGTTTGGTATAGAGAGTCAGATTGGCCAATTGGTCGATCCGGTCCTCATCGGCGACGATGGCCAGAATCCCCAGCGGCGCGCCGGTGGCGCCGTCTTTAAGATAACGTCCCAGCACCAGAAAGTGGTTGCGTTGAATATTGATTGTATTGGACCAGACAATACCGCCCCCGGCGGTAATCATGTTACGGTAGGAATCAGTCCGCTGAAAACGGCGGGCGAATTCTTGGAAATCGGAGGAAAAATCCTTGGCAATCACGATTGATCTCCGCGGGTCGGCCCGGACAATAAACATAAAGGCATAGATATCCTTATTGCTAATCATGTATTCATTAAAGTAAGACTCAATATTTTCCCGCCCGGCCGCCGGACTATCTTGGGAATTTATATAACGGGCCAGGGCGGCATGGAAATCCTGATTGATAAACAGCCGGACCGAAACGCTTTCAAACTCGGCTAGTTTGAGCCGGAGATTGGCAACGGTCTGAGTCAGCATATCCAAAGAATCACCGGCGGTCTTCTGAATAATAGTTGCCCGGCAACGAAAATATGAAAAAGTGCCGATCAGGCAAATCGGCGCCAATGATACCAACAAGAAAGAACCAATGATTCGGGTGTGGATGGAAAGCCGGCTCAGTCGGAGACTCCGGGATTTTGACAACGGTTGTTTCTCCGTAACCATTATTTCCCTTTTCTTCATCTTGATTTTACCATATTTTCCCGATTATTAAAACTAGTGATCCAAGCATTCGTTGCCGTCCCTGCGGTCTTCCGGGAAAGAAACCGCTGTAACAGGATAAAGGCAAACAACAAAATACCG
>JASFQO010000385.1:0-3621 GCA_050115405.1 Bacillota bacterium | reverse complement strand
GCCCATCCAATTACCCAAGGCACCCGGGAATTGATTCAAACCGCTATTTTAAAAGAATACGATGTAGTGGAATAGTTATTTTAATAAAGGGATAAAATACCGACAAAAAAGTCGGTGTTTTTTATTGACATCCTTACATTTGACTGATATACTATATCTTGCGTTCCTTGGGGCGTAGCCAAGTCGGTAAGGCACGGGACTTTGACTCCCGCATTCGTTGGTTCGAGTCCAGCCGCCCCAGCCATAATTTAAGTGCTGTGTTAGCTTTTGAAAACCTTCAAAAGCTATTTTTCATTCTAACTTCCGTGCTTGCTATCTTTAAGTTCGCAAGCGCAAAACGTTGATGGTAAAATGGGCAAACCATTTTTTCCACACTAACGTCCATGCCCTGGCTGCGCCAGGCACAAGACTGTGAGTGTAACTACTAACGTATTTTCACCCTATTTACCTTCATAATTATTTGGCAATTTAATTAGTCAAATATTTGCAGGTAACTATAGTTAAATGTAAGTAGGTTTATTTAATGTATATAAAAACGTTACATATTTTTTATGTAATCAGAAGGAACCTAAATAAAAAGGGAGAATAAATTTATTTGGTAAAATGTAGTAATTAACTAGGGTGAAAATTGCCGTCAGGTAATTTACACTCACAGTCGTGTGCCTGCGAAGCAAGGCATAATAGACGTTAGGAGGAGATCGTTGTATTGCATAGTAGGGCTTGGAAATCCGGGCGCCAAATATCAAAATACACGACACAATGCCGGGTTTTTGGTGATTGATCGGATTATCGCGCAGATTGGGGGTAGTTTTAAACGTGATTTTGATAGTGAGATTGTTAAATTAAACTACCAGGGCCGGCCGGTTTTATTGGTAAAACCGCAAACTTTTATGAATAATAGCGGTCTGGCAGTGAATCAAGTGGTGAATTATTATAAAATCGCGTTGGAGCAACTGTTAATTATCTATGATGACTTGGATTTAAATCCGGGGACGATTCGTTTACGTTTAAGCGGGAGTTCGGGAGGACATCGCGGTTTAACCTCAATTATGGAGATTTTAAATACCCGACAAATTCCCCGGTTGCGTTTGGGAATCGGCCGACCGGACAAACAGATTACCGTAGTTGATTATGTGCTCTCTGCTTTTAAAGAAGAGGATGGGGAACTATTTTTGCAAGGATTGCGTCGAGCCGCTGCGGCAGCATTATCTTTTGTGGTTAATGGACCGCAAATCACTATGAATCTATATAACAAGCAAATTGAATCTGATTAGGAGTAAACGCTGTCAAGAATATTTTAAGCAATCTTGGCAATCATATGTTTAACGCTAACCAACATGCCTGCGCTCCGTTAGCAGGCACAAAGGTTGATGATAAAATGGGAGAACCCATTTTTCCACCCTAACCTAATGCGGTAGAAAAAGCGAGTGGGGTCGGCCTAATCAGATTGATCCTTAAATGCAACTTATTACAGTTAAGTCAATATAATATATTACCAAGATTTAGGACGCCGTACGTTGGCAACTTTAATGCTCATGCCTTGCTTTTAACAGGCGCAGGTTTTAGCCAAACCGCAACGCTTTTAATTGCGGGAAAGTTGCGTCATACTCTGGATGTACGGTTGCAAGCAGGAGGATTTGATGAATCGTCTCTTGGCGGAGATTACTAACGGTTACGACTTCAAACAGATAAAAAAACATTTTGACCAAGGGCATCGGGATTTATTGACCGGGATTAGCGGTACTCAAAAAGCAGTAGTAATTGCCGGGTTAGTAGCGGATGTGACAGGGCTGACTTTGATAATTAGTTATCATAATCAACAGGCGTTCCGTTTGGCGTTGGATTTGTCCGGCTTTTTAGGTCCGGAGATAGTAGCGTTTTTTCCCGATAATGAACTTTTGCCGCATGAAGAAGCGTATGAACCGGAAGTCACGGCAATGCGCGTTGAAACGTTAGGAAATATTTTACAGTCTTCAAAGTTGGTCATAGTCACATCTTGGCAAGCTTTACACAGAAAATTAGTGTCACCGGCTAAATTTTTGGAGTTTACCTGTAAGATTGTCTTAGGGATGGAAATACCTCCGTCCGAAATGGTCACCAAGTTGATTTATATGGGTTATGAGCGGGTCGATCAAGTTCAGTCAATTGGACAATTCAGTAAACGGGGTGATATTGTTGATATTTTCCCTCTTAATCAGGAAAATCCGGTCCGATTAGAGTTTTTTGGCGATCAGGTGGATTCGATTCGCATTTTTAATGTTGAGGATCAAATATCATTGCATAATCACAATGAGGTGGTGATCTTTCCGGCCCGGGAAGGGTTGTGGCATCAAGCCGATTTTGATCGGGTGAGACCGGAGATTGCCGGCGAACTTAACCGGCAGGTTCAGGCATTGGAAGAATTAGGCCGTGTGAATGAGGCTGAGACTTTGGCTAATCGGATTAATGAAGCCTTGGAACGATTAGCCGGCGGACATCAGTTACCGGGCGCCGACCAATTTCTCCCCTGGGTTGACCCGCAGTTGGTATCGCTGTTGGATTATTTACCTAACGCCCGTTTGATTTTAGACGAACCTTTACGGGGCCGGGAAGCTTTATTGGCGCTGGAAACGGAAAATGCGGCGATTATCAGTAATTTATTAGAGAAAGGCGTCATTTTACCAAAAGAAAATGAACTCTTTTTGGCGGAAAAGAAGCTTGAAGCCTTAATCGCCGCTAAAAAACCGTGGTCGCTCTCATTGCTTTCGAAAACTCCGAAAAGGATGGAACCGAGTCATGTTTTAACATTGCCGTTTAAGACAGCGCCTCATTACCATGGCAAAGTCGATCAATTGGCGCCGGATCTGGAACGGTGGCATAAGAATGGGCAAACGGTGATTTTGGCAATAGCCGTCAAGGATAAGGCCCGGCGGTTACGGGAAGTATTGCGGGAACAGGGGATAACTACAGTTTTAGTAGAACCGGGTAAGGAAACGGGATTTACTCCCCGGACGATCCGCATCGAAATTGCCGATTTGGAGTCGGGGTTTGCGTGGCCCGACGGGAAATTGGTTGTCTTGACGGAATTGGAGATTTACGGCAAACAAAAGAAACGGTATCAAAAGAGCTTCCAACATGAAGGGACCAAAATCAACGCTTTTACAGATTTAAAAGTGGGCGATTATGTGGTTCATATCAATCATGGTATTGGCCGGTTTATGGGTTTGGAGACGTTGGAAATTGCCGGGGGCCATCGGGATTATCTGAAAATCGAATATGCGGGTGAAGATCGTCTTTTTGTACCAACTGACCAGGTTAACCTCTTGCAAAAATATATCGGGGTTGAAGAGGCGCCGCCGAAAGTGAACAAACTGGGCGGCTCGGACTGGCAAAAGGTTAAAAACCGGGTTAAAGAATCGGTCCGGGAGATGGCGGAAGGGCTTTTGGAACTGTATGCCCAGCGGGGAGTGATCTCTGGCCATGCTTTCGGGACCGATACCGTTTGGCAAATGGAGTTTGAGGATGCCTTTGATTATGAGGAAACCCCGGGCCAACTAAAAGCAACCGCGGAAATCAAATTAGATATGGAAAGCGCCAAACCGATGGATCGTCTGCTTTGCGGCGATGTCGGCTATGGGAAAA
>JASFQO010000384.1:0-3625 GCA_050115405.1 Bacillota bacterium | reverse complement strand
CTTAATTTTGATCAGGGACGGGTTTTAAATCCGATCATAAATAAATTATAACGTAATTGTTAGTCTAAACTAATTTATTTTAAATTATTGAGGAGGGCAAATGGTAACGGAAAGTGGATTAGAATCCAAAAATTTAATACTACACCAAAATGAGGTTATTAACACTATTAATAAGTTGAAATTAGGTCAGACGGGTTATGAAAACACGGATTATTTTTTGAAATTGGCGCGGCAGTTTACTATGAAAAGACACATTGCCGGAACTAAGCCCCGGATTGCTGTCATTGGAATAAATGTACCTGAAGAATTAATCTATGCGACCGGAGCAGAACCTTTATGGATTTTGGGCGGTAGTTTTGCCGCTGCGCTTGCGGCTGATGTTATGGTCCCCCGGGATACCGATTCGGTCAGTAAGGCCGCTTTGGGGTATTTGGTCTCCGATATCTTTGAGTTCACCAAAGGCGCCGAACTTACGGTCATCCCAATCACCTCCGATAGTATGAGAAAGATCGTGCCGTTACTGGCTAAATCGCAGGAGATATTTATTATCGACCTGCCGCCGCTTAAAGAAGATCCACTTTCTTTGCAAAAATGGTTGCTTCAAATGAAATTATTGACAAAACTGATGGAACAAAAAACTCACCGGCGTTGTAATGGTAAACGCCTGTGCGAAGCCATCGATCAGGTCAACCGGGCGAAACTGCAAATGAAACGATTGTTAGACGTGAGTATGGTCAATCCCGGGCTGATTTCCGGGGTTTTAGTGATGCTGATTATCAATACCTACTACTTTACGGTTAATCTGAGGGAATGGGTCACAGAGCTTCAATGTTTAAACGATGAGCTTTCCCGGCGCCAAGTATCAAAAGCCTCTTTGGACAATCGGGAAAGACCCCGGATACTTATTGTCGGTTCACCGGTGTATTTTCCAAATTTTAAACTACCCTTGCTGTTACAGGAACTGGGAGTGGATCATGTATATTGCGCCCAAGAGATAACCACTAAAATTAATACGATTTTTCAGCAATCCCAATCAGGCGTCAAGCGGCGATCTGTTTTTGAAAAACTGGTCAGCAACTCCTATTTGGCAGATTGCTCGGGGGCTTTTGTTGATGGCAAAAAACGCCTGAATGATCTTAAAACGTTGATTAAACAGGGTTCGTTTCATGGAGTTGTTTATCATGTTTTGAAAGGACAAATTGAATATGATTTTGAGCTGGACCGCTATGAAAGATTGCTAAACGAGCTGGATATTCCTTTTTTTCGTTTGGAAACCGACTACCAACAACAGGATGTGGAGCAGCTTAAAATCAGACTTGAGGCTTTCAGGGAAATGATCGAGGCAAAATATTTTAAAAAGAGGGCGTAATGATGGTTACCGGAAGCGGTTTGGCACGTGGGAGCCTAATGATACTATTGTTTTTGCTGGCATATTTTAACAAAAGCCTGGTCTTTCATTCGAAAGACGCTTCGTTGGATAAAATGAATTTTGTGGTTACCAGCTATTTGATGACCGAATCATCGCAGCAGTTATTATGGTTTGATATTGTTAACCGGACGATCCGGCTTAATGGTAATGCGTTGTTGGGTTGGGACGGTCTAAAGATATTAGCGATTACCCCGGCGCAGGGGGCGGCGGTGATCGCGCCTTCAGCAGTAAACAAGCCAATCCGGTTGAGTAGCCGAAAATATGTCGGGACCTTTGCCGCAATTCTGCCGCCGATAAAAACCGACCTGAATAATGATGGGGTTTGCGAAACAATTCAGTTGACTGCGAAAATCGATACGTTGTTTGCGCCGGGGAAGATTAATTTTTGGGACCAAAGAATGCCGCTGGAAATTTCCAAAGTTAAGAAGGGTATTATCGTTTTTTTCCACCAAAAACCCTTGAAAAACCAGCGATTGGGTTTGATCGTTCGCCGGGGGAAAGAGCAAAGTGTAACTACAGATGAATATGGGGTCGCTAAAATCCCGGATGTCCGGCGTTTGCGCCAGGGAATCTCCATTGTTTATCCGACTGCGCATAACTATTATATTTCCAGTTATTTCCTGGAGTCATATTCAATCTTTTCCGGACGTCACAATACAGCGTTGCAGCCGTTACTGAAAGTAATGGGGATTTCAGGGCTTTTGGCTGGGATTATTTTGTTAATACGGGTGGGATATTCTCATTATGTAACAGAAAGGGCAATGAACTTAATAAGGAGTATTTTGCGATGAATTACAAAACCAGAACGCGTCGGTTAATCCAGACAGTAAGTTTTATCGTATTAACTTTCGGGGTCTATTTGTTTGGCGTTCAAATAAGCGGGATCGAATTACCGACCTTTGCCTGTTCGATTAATCGGGAAGGTTTAATTAAAGGAAGTTGCTATACGCTCTGTCACACTAAACAATGGTTGGCGGATAATCTGGCAAAAGGCCAAATTGGCGCCATCGTTATATTTTTAGGGGTGAATTTACTTTTAATCTTAATTTTGGGGAGGGTGTTGTGTGGATTTATTTGTCCGTTCGGTTTCATTCAGGATCTCCTTGACCAGTTGCGACAGAAGTTAAAAATCCCTTCGTTGCGCTTGAATGAAAGACAGTATCAGTGGCTGCGTTTGTTTAAATGGGAAATGTTGTTCCTGTTTTTGGGAGGCGCTTATATCGGAATTTCTTTTTGTTCTTTTTGCCCCATTATCGCAATTATTCCGCCGCTTGCCGGACGCGAAGTGAACGTCTATATGGCCGGGGTGATCGCGGTGGCGGTGGTGGCCGGTTCGTTTTTAAAACACCGGTTTTGGTGCAATATTTGTCCAATGGGGTTGCTGGTGGGGTTGTTTTATAAGCGCTCAGGGGTTCGTTTGCGGAAAAACTGTCAGGCTTGTACGGAATGCGGCGCTTGTTATGAAGCGTGTCCGATGGGGATTAAGAGTATTTATACCGAAAGGGAAAAGGCGGACATTACTACTATGGATTGTTTAATGTGCGGTGAATGTATCAATTGTTGTCCGGAAAATGACGCGCTTTCCCTGGTAATAGCCAAACATAAGTTCTGGGTATCTTCACGGACTAACTTCTTTGGTGAGCAGGGATTGGATCCGCAAAAAGCGGTTAGCCAAAACATCGAGAAATTAATATAATAAGGAGTTTTGTCGGATGAATTTAGTTAACCCAGCCAATGATCAATCTGCCAAGATTGCAAGAATGCAGGAGCGGTTGGATCGCCATCTGTTGCAAGTAACCCATAAATACCTGCGGCGAGTTGTGGAATTACCGGGTTTGCCTTATCAACTCGAACATTTTACCGATGTTTTGAAAAGAATTTTTATTAATCGTCAAGGGGTGGAAAGAGCGTTCGGTGTCAAAACCGTGGGAACTTACTGTGTAATGGTCCCCCAGGAACTTGTTTATGCGGCCGGGTGTATTCCGGTCAAGTTGTGTAGTGGCAGTTATACAGCTTTCAATATTGGCGACGAAATTTGTCCCCGGGACTCCTGCCCTTTGATTAAAGCGGTGGTTGGATGTAGTGCAATGCCATTGTTGCCGGTTTACGGTGAATGCGATTTGGTAATCGTTCCGGCTAGTTGCGATTGTAAAAAAAAATCAGCTTTGATGCTTTCACGGTATACTCGGGTGGAGA
>JASFQO010000383.1:0-3632 GCA_050115405.1 Bacillota bacterium | reverse complement strand
ACCGGCGAAATCATTTGTCACCCGCATCATCCACGGAAAACAAATGACCATCATCGTTAAAATGGCGATAATTTTCGGCACAAAGGAGAGGGTTTGCTCCTGGATCTGAGTGGTGGCCTGAAAAATACTGATCACCAGACCAACCAGCAATCCGGCGCCTAACATCGGCGCCGCGGTGACGAGCACCAACCATAAAGCTTCCCGAAAGACCGCCACCACAAACGTATCTGTCACAAACAATCCGCCCTTTCAAAAATAAATTATTTAAAACTTAAGATCAGGGAACGGACCACCAGATGCCAACCGTCCACCATCACAAATAATAGTATTTTAAACGGCAGGGAAATCATCACCGGCGGCAGCATCATCATCCCCATCGACATCAGGGTGCTGGCGACAATCATATCAATTACCAAAAAGGGAACAAAAATCATAAACCCGATTTGAAACGCGGTTTTTAATTCACTAATCACAAAAGCGGGTATCAAGACCTGGGTTGGAACGTCATCCCGGTTTTTAGGGGTAACTTTCGCTACTTGCAGGAAGAGTTTTAAGTCTTTGGAGCGGACCTGCTTCAACATAAACCGGCGGATCGGCTCAAATCCTTTGGTCAAAGCAACTTCCTGATTGATTTTACCCGCCATAAAGGGTTGAAAAGCCGTTTCGTTAACCTTGGCCCAGTAAGGGGCCATGGTGAAAAAAGTTAAAAATAAAGCCAAACCAATTATCACTTGATTGGGCGGCATTTGATTGGTCCCCAGGGCGCTGCGGGTAAAAGCCAACACGGTCACCAGCCGGACAAACGAGGTGGTCATAATCAAAATCGCCGGCGCCAGCGAAAGAATCGTAAGGAAAAAAATAATCTGCAAACTTTGCGCAACCTGGTCGGGATTATCAGATGTTCCTACCCCCAGCTCAATTCGGGGAATCGGAAAAAACTGCGGCGCCGCCCAAGTTACCGCCTCCGTACCGAGCAGCATTACCCCCATCACCACCAGTATCAATACCCGCCGGAACTGCTTCCGGGTTAAGATTACATCCATGTTTAACCTCTACCCTTTGTTTTTCCAGGCTCTGATCCGCGCCAAACTTTCCTGCAATCGTTCGGAAACTCTCTCCCGCGGCGTTTCTTCAAACGGTGCTTCCGACGCCGCCTCATTAATCAAATTGGTTAATAAAGCTTTAAACCGGTTGGTATTCCGATTAAGATTGGCAGTCAACTTGACGCGCCCCGACCCTTTTTTTTCGGTCCGAGCTTTGGCGGAACCGGATTTCCTCTCCGGATTTTTCAGTAATGGAGTCAACCAATTAAACAACCGGCCCGCCGCCATGCTTTGCTGAGGCGCTACCGTCAATTGCAGCTCCTCGCAAAAACCCGGATCATCATATTCTTTAAGTAAAGCCAAGCCATGCTCGGTACTGCCGACCAAGAGGGCTTGCTTATTAACGATTAACAGGTATAAATGCCGGTTTGAGCCCAAACATAGGGTTTCGGCCACCTTGATATGGCGAGTTGGTAAATTGCGATAATGTCCGGCTAAAAACCGGGTAGTCCAATATGCCAAAAAAACCACTACAATCAATGATAAAAGCGATAAAAGCCACTGGCCTCCGCCAAATAGCTCCGGTCTCGGTCCTGCTTGGTCGGTTGCCAAGACAACTGTGGGCAACCAAAATAAACCCACCCCTGCCAACAGCAAGCATCGTCTCCGGTTTAATTTCCTCACTTAACCCGCATCCCTTCAGGTTATTGCGCCAACACTTTCCGTACCGCTTCCAAAACCCGCTCCGGTTGGAAGGGTTTGACCACAAAATCCTTGGCTCCGGCCTGAATCGCGTCAATCACCATGGCCTGTTGGCCCATGGCGCTGCACATAATAATCCGGGCCCGCGGATCAACCCGGCGAATTTCCCTGACCGCCTTGATGCCATCCATATCCGGCATGGTGATATCCATCGTCACCAAATCGGGCCGGAGATCTTTATATCGTTCGATTGCCCGCGCGCCGTCTTCAGCTTCGCCAATCACCTCATAACCGCCTTTACGTAAAATATCTTTGACCATCATCCGCATAAAAGCCGCATCATCCACCACCAATACTTTTGCGCCCACCCGAAACTCCTCCTTAATTTAGGATTATTGCAATGTATTCACACGCTCAACGTGACTTACAATATCGGTCACTTTAATCCCGAAATTCTCGTCAATCACCACTACTTCACCTTTGGCAATCAATTTGCCGTTTACAAAAATATCAACCGGATCGCCCGCCAGTTTATCCAGTTCAATCACGGATCCCAATCCGAGTTCCAGGATGTCCTTGATTTTCATCCTGGTACTGCCCAGTTCGACGGTCACCTGGAGCGGGACATCCAAAATCAACCCAATATTACCACCATCTTTGGGCAGTGCGGTATTGCCAAACGTCGCAAATTGAGCCGGTTGGACCAGCACCGGTTGTTGGGGTGGCGGAGCAGCCGGCGGCGGGGCAGACGTCTGATATGACTTGGCATTACCATATGCAGCTTCCGGCGGAGCCGGTTGTTTAACCGGAGGCGAAGCAACAGGCGGCGGTTCGGGAGCCGGTTTGGCGCCCACCGGGCCGGCAGGCGATTGTTTGGCTTTGCCCAATAAGTTATCAACCAATTCTACGGAAAAATCATATGGAATCAACAGGGTAATTTCGCTGTCGACCAAATCCTCAATGAGCAATCGAAATTGGACTGCGCTCATATAATCGTTATTATGTAAATCGCGAAGAATGGTCGTGTCGGCATCACCGAAATCCACAATTCGGACCTGCGGCGGATTCATATCCACTTTTTGTCCAAATAGTGTCGATAGCGAAGTTGCGGCATTGCCGGCCATTTGATTCATGGTTTCGCCAACAGCGCTTAATCCCATCTCACCCAGGGTTTCCTTGACATCAAGCCCGGTGCCGCCCATGAACAAACTGGCGATCACCGCCGCGTCACAAACTTTCAAAATCAACATATTGATCCCGGTCAGGCCTTCTTTATAGTCAACTTCCAATAAAACATACGGGGTCGGATGTTGTTCTTTTAATTCGGCCGGCGTAGTTAAAAACACTGTCGGGGTATTGATTTCCACCCGTTTTTTAAGCATCTTGGATAAAGCGGTCGCCGCCGTCCCGTAACTGATATTGCCGATCTCTCCCAAAGCGTCTTTTTGTTCCACCGATAACTGCGCCGCCGCCGGAGACGCCGACTCCATGCTCTGTAATAAAGCATTGATCTCATCTTGCGATAGTATCTCTTTGTCCACTTAATTCTTCCTCCTCCCGCACAATCCGGCCGATTTGCACCGCCATCTTCGTCCCGGATATTCCTGGACTGGCGAGAAATTTGAAATTATTGCCGACCCGCACCGGCAACAAACCTTTCGTCGCTTGTTCCAATTGAATGACATCGCCCACCGCAATTCCCAACAAATCCCCTACCGTAATCGTGGCTGAGCCTAATTCGGCGGTAACCCGTACGGTTGTCTGCAACAACTTTTTTTGAATCGCCGCAATACTTTGGGCGTTGGAAAAATTACTGGCCCGGGTAAACCAAAACTGGGCGTTCAAACGGTCGATAATCGGTTCCAGCACCTCAAACGGAAGGCACAT
>JASFQO010000382.1:0-3646 GCA_050115405.1 Bacillota bacterium | reverse complement strand
GGCATCGCATCCCCGAAACCAAACATCACTTTACCGGAGGTCCCGACCGAAGCGGAGATCCTGCAAATCCTGGCCGTGCCGGATTTACGGACTCCCATTGGCATCCGGGACCGGGCGATCCTGGAACTGCTTTATTCTTCGGGCATCCGGCGGCAAGAGTTGGTCAATCTCAACTTGAACGACGTTGACCTGGAAAGCGGCTATCTCCAGGTGATTCAAGGGAAAAACCGTAAAGACCGGACAGTCCCCCTCGGCGACATTGCCGCCAAATTTATTGAAGCCTATTTAAAACTGGTTCGCTGGTGGTTTCTCCGTGATGCCGGTGAAACCGCCCTGTTCATCGACAGCGCCAAAGGCCATCGCCTGTCGCCGCAGACGGTCAAACATATTGTCGCCAAGACCATCCGCAAGACCGGGATAACCAAGAAAGTGACGCCTCATACCCTGAGACACGCGATGGCAACTCATTTGCTGCAAAACCAGGCGGATATCCGGCATATTCAAATCATGCTGGGCCATGCCTCGCTAGCCGCCACGCAAGTCTATACCCGGCTGGCGATTGACGACTTAAAAACCGTCCACCGCCGCGCCCATCCGCATGGCCGCCGGGATTCCATTCCTGATTAACAGACCGTCCCTTAACCGGCCTAACCAGCAAATATGAAGTGGAGGCAGACCTGTCAAGGGCGCTTTAGCGGCGTAGCTTTACCATTGACAGGTCTGCCGGAACGAATACAATTCCCAAAGGCCGGTTAAAGGGGGGCCGCTTGCCACCTGGCCCGAAAAAGGGTATTATGGAAGAAAGTGATCACATCTAGTGTAAAATCCCTGCAAAAAGTTGCCTGTTTTTCAGCTTGCTCCTTGACAGTGAATATATTGGTTGAGCTGCCTTTAAACTGTCCGGGCGCATAGCATCTAATCAACGCGAGATGGTATGACGCAGAGGTTGGAAGGTTTGTCGAGGAAGACCCGATTCAGAGTGAATGGCTGGAGTACTTTAATGAGAAGAGTCGGGAGCGGACGGAGCAGGTATTGCAGTTGGCTCTAAGCAAAAAAGTCCAAGAATTAGCTACTGAAGAAGATACTGGAATAAAAATTCCTAAGAAACATAATCTTGATGAAATAGATGGCGGTAACTGGTATTGGTATGCGGATAACACATAGGAGTGTTTACGAGATTGAGCAGGCAAAAAAGCCCCGAAAGTCAGTGACTTCTGGGGTAAGAATGGGTTAAACTTCGCTCAATCTTGGAAACACCTTGATGGACGAAACCGCGGCCGGATTGAGCTATGGACTTTCAAAAACCCGAATCCGGTATTGACAAGGGTTTGATTGAGTAAAAATTGATTTGACGAGCCACATTTGGGCAATAAAATCAGGAAAACCGCTCAAAAAGGGCATAGTTTCCCCCTCCCCATAAAAACGGGCATTTGAAAAATATTCAGTTACCGAAGTTAAGTAGCGAATTTGAAACCAAAATTAGTTTTATGGGCCATCGTCTTTTGACCACAGCAAGGACAAACCCGGAGGTCAATTCCGGTTAGTTTAAGCAACAAATCAATCGTAGACAGCTTTTGGGACTCACGGATTTTCGATAAAGTCAGCCGCTGACACAGCCGCAACTTGGTACTGCGGTTACGATTGCTTAAAATTCCGTAATGGCGGATCTTCACAAAACGGCTGGGTAAAACATGCAGCAGAAACCGGCGGATAAATTCGGAAACATCCAATGTCATTAATTTGGTTTTGTTGTTATCCTTGTAATCGCGCCAGGAAAAAGTAACTTGGTCATCTTGCAGGTCGATGATTCGTTGGTTGGAAAGGGCGACCCGGTGGGTATAGCGACCCAAATAACGCAGGACGTGCCAGGGACTTTTAAAAGGTTTCTTGCAATAGACGATCCATTGTTTTTGATAAAGGTCGTCAAGTAATGATTGAAAATTAAGTTTTCCGGCTAAAGGCGCCAGCTTCCCGAAGAAATGAAGCTCGCCGTCTTGGAAGGCTTCTTTGAGGAAAGCCAACAACTTGCCTCTAAACTTACGGGAGAGCACCTTAACCGGGATAAAAAACTTCTTCCGGGATGGGATGAAACGAGTTCCATCAAACGATAATCCCCCGCCAGGGACGATGCAGTGGACATGGGGATGATCCATAAGATTCTGGCCCCAAGTATGAAGGACCGAGATGAAACCGATCTGGGCGCCTAAATACTTGGGATCCCGGGAGAGTTCCAAAAGAGTCTCGGAGGCGGCTTTGAAAAGAAGAGAATAAAACAGTTTTTGATTTTGGAGCGCTAAATGATTCAAGGAATCCGGTACGGTAAAGACCACATGGAAATAGCCGACCTCTAAAAGGTCGCGCTCTCGTTCTAGAAGCCATTGTTCCTTGGCTAATCCCTGACATTTAGGGCAATGACGGTTGCGGCAGGAATTGTAGGAGATTCGCTCATAGCCGCAATGCTCACAGACATCGACATGGCCGCCTAAAATGGAGGTACGGCAAGCTTCGATGGCTTTCATAGTTTTAAGTTGGTGAAGCGGGAGAGGATGGTTTTGGCGATACTGGGGACCGAACTGAGTGAAAATATCTTGAAGCTCAAGACTCATGGTGTTCCTCCTCCAACAAGGAATCCAAGGGACTCTTGACTTGCAAAAGTTTGACTTTAGCCACATGGAGATAAAGTAAAGTAGTACGGATATTGGCATGGCCCAAAAGCTTTTGAATCCGGACAATATCAGTGCCATCCTCCAGTAAGTGAGTGGCAAAACTATGACGTAAGGAATGGATTGTAGCTTTTTTATTGATACCGGCTTCGGTACGCATTTTAAGAAAAGCGTGTTGAATAGCCCGAATACTAAGCGGCTGACCGGAAATTTTTCCTGGAAAAAGCCAATCTTGAGGTCGGTATTGCCACCAATACAAACGTAAAATATCTAAAAGATTCTTGGATAGTAAAGTGAAACGGTCAAGATTGCCTTTGCCTTGACGGATGAAAATTTGCATATTTTCGCTATCGATATCGGAAATTTTTAAATGAGCGATTTCGCTAACCCGGAGTCCACCGGAATAAGCAGCCATAAACATTGCTTTGAACTTTAGGTTGGAAGTAACAGATAAGAGCTGTTTGATCTCATTTCTGGAAAGAGCCACCGGAAGTTTATGAGTGCGTTTAAGTCTTGGAACTTCAACCATATTCCAAGCCCGGCCTAATGTTTTCTCATAAAAGAATTTCAGGCCGCTGTAAACACTGTCAACATATTCACCGGAGAATTGTTTGGTAGCGATCAGATATAGTAGGAAACTGCGGAGGTCTTCGGAGTCGAGAATTTGGGCAGGTTTTTTAAAAAAAGATTCAAAACGAAGCAGATGATTGAAGTAGGTACGCTGGGTATGGAGGCTGAACCCTCTTAGTTGCATGTCTTTTAGCATTTTTTCGTGCAAATCGGACATAAAGAAATCACTCCTTAAAATTATTACAACTGACGTTGCAATTATAATCTTAAAGGAATGATGGTAATTTTGTGGAATGAATTGGGTAACGATTATTCGGTTATTACAAAAGCAGCACAATCTTAACGATTAGTAACAAAAGCCACCGCGACAGCGGTTTAGTTCAACATCTTGTTTACTGTATATCCTTATTATT
>JASFQO010000381.1:0-3647 GCA_050115405.1 Bacillota bacterium | reverse complement strand
CCTTCATTTTGATTAAAATATTTTTTTGACCCACATTGTTAAAGCGCGGCTCGCCATGGTTTAAACCATGGCGAGCAGTCTTTTTTTATTTCCGCCACGAGGATGACGATTTCCAGACTTATCTTGTACTTCAAATTTGCATGTTTGTCGAACAACATCAATACACTTTTTCCTTTGCAATAGCCCTTGAAACTTGAAACACCGATCTTTGGCGGCATACTTACAAGCAGATTGACTGGACATGGGCGGGCATCATGTGTCCAATGCTCTGTGCTGGCATAACAGCTGAATGATTCAGTATTGAGTATTGTTTCGCGCGCTCTGCGCGCTCAACAGGCTTAAGCCTATAATAAAGAAAAATCCCCGGCCACATGCGCCGGGGAAAGGTTTTTGGGTTTTTAAATGAAAAACAATATTACTTGAGTAACGTATTTGGTATCCAGGTGACTATTTGCGGAAAGATAATAATCAAGATGAGAATAATCGCCATGGCCGGGATGTATCTCACCGCTTCTTTAGTCACTCTTTTTACCGATATCCCGCTGACATCGCTTAAGACGAACAGACAGATCCCAAAGGGCGGCGTAATTATTCCAATCATCAAGGCGATGATCATCACCACCCCGAAATAAATCGGGTCAATCCCCAGCCTGGTAACAACCGGCATCAATACCGGCGTCACTAAAATGCAAGCGGCGGAGGTGTCCAAAAAGCACCCGATTACCAACAAAATCGCCGCCATAATGAACATAACTATTAACGGCGAAAAGGTGTAAATATTCGCCAAACCCGCTTGGAGCAACTGCGGTAAACCCTCGCGAATAACCACCCAGGTAAAAAAGCCGGCCACAGCCATGATAAACAGGAATACTCCCGTTGTTTCCACAGTCGCTTCTAACGTTTCCCATAACGATTTGAATGTAACTTTATGGTAACATATCCCTAAAATTAGTGAATAATCAATCGCTAAGATCGCGGCCTCAGTAGGCGTAACTACCCCGAGGGTAATGCCGCCCAAAATAATCACCGGGCTTAACATGGGAAAAAACGCCGGCGGAATCGTCTTTAACACTTGACGGAAAGGGACTTTTTCCACCGGCCAATTTCGGCCTTCCTCAGTAAAAATACTGCGTAAATAAATATATCCCATTAAGGCCGCTCCTAGCAGAATCCCGGGAATAAGGCCGCCCATAAATAAAGAGCCAATCGACATTCCCGCTAGCGAACCCAACAAAACCATAGCCGCGCTCGGCGGAATAATCGGCCCTAAAATACTGGACGCCGCGGTAACTCCTGTCGCAAAATCCCTGCTGTAACCGGCTTTAGTCATCATATTCAGCTCAATGGCGCCCAAACCGCCCGCGTCACCGACCGCCGTGCCCGACATCGAAGCAAACATCATACTGGCCAAGCAATTGGCATGGGCCAGGCCGCCTCTTAACCGACCCACCACGGCAATGGCGAAATCAAATAAACGTTCCGTGACTCCGCAAGTATTCATCATTTTCCCAGAGAGTAGAAACGCCGGTAGAGCCAGCAATGTAAAGGAAATTAGATGGGAAACCATGGAGTTGGCCATGAAAGCGACAGGGATCGCGCCCCAATTCATCACCAGATAGACTACCAACGGTATGCCCAAGGCAAAGGCGACCGGCATCCCGACTAGTAAAAAAATTAAAAAGAGACATGTAAGCAGCATAATAAAAAACATAACATTACCTCCACTTAATCATCCATTGACTAATAGCCTTAACATTCGACTTTGCCGGTATCGGTCCGTCGTGCCAAACGAATATTATGAGTCGCGTCACTTAGTTCGAGCAAATAGAAGATAATCATAAACGGCGTCACGCATGCCATCGGATAATAATAAAATGTCCGGGGAATTCTCAAGGCCGCCGTCTCAAACAGCAAGGTAGGCAAAATGGCGATGGAACTCCAGAAAACAAAACAAAGAAACACCATCGATAATATACTAAATACCAGCCGGAAAAACTCTTTATAATGTTGGTTAATATTTTGGACCAAAAAATCGGCCACCACGTGTTTGCGTTTAAAAGTAGACACTCCGATACTTAAAAAACTTAACCAGACAAACAAAAGCAAGGCCAATTCTTCCGTCCAGACAAACGGGCTATTAAAAATATAACGGGCAATAATCCCGGCCGTGATGATTACTACGATTCCCACCAAAGTCAGGACGGCCACTGCTGTAAATACCCGTCCGGCCAGTAAAATAAGCTTCTTGCCAAGCGCCGTTAACATCAACTCATCTCCTTATTGAAAAATGGATTGGGGGGTTAGTCCCCCCAACCGGCTAGACCTAATTTTTCAAGCAAGATTCAATTATTTGTCCATGGCTTGAATTTCATCATACAAGCCATGGGGAATTTCCCCTTTAGCTTCCAGTTCTTTAATCTTATTCGCCACCAACTTTTTAAACGGCGCCAGATTAAGTTTAACAACTTCCGTACCGGCCGCTTTCATTTTAGCGATATAATCCTTTGAAGTACCGTTTAATTTTTTGGAGTACCAAACGCCGGCTTCATTGGCGGCGTCCTGTAAGATTCGTTGTTGTTTGGCGCTTAATGTCTGGTATTTTTTGTTATTAATCCAAACTGACATGGAATCCCAAACGTGATTGGTAATAATAATCCGCTTGGTCGGTTCGTAGAGTTTCATCGTATACATATTATCAACCGGAGCATCCGCGGCGTTGATGACGCCCTGGGCTAAAGCCAAATATACTTCACCATAGGCGATTGGAGTCGGGCTCGCTCCCAAAGCTTTATAAGAGTCGGACATGGATCGTCCGATTGTCGGAACGCGTACTTTCAACTTTTTCATATCTTGGACTCTCTTCACCGGAGTATTAACGGTCATAATCCGGGGTAACCGGACCCAATTTGAGGTCAAGGTCCGTACTCCGGTTCCGTCCAAGTATTTTTGAACCCATTTTTTGAAGAGGTCGCTTTTAGTAAACTTAACGTAATGCTGCGAACCGTTAAAGACAAAAAAGTAACTGCAAATAGCGATCTCCGGGGCTTTACTCCGTAAGTAACTGGATGATTCGACCAACATATCCTCGGAGCCCATGGAAACTGCTTGAGTTTGGCTAACGGCATCTCCCAACTGCGAAGCGGGAAAGACTTTAATTTTTAAGCTTCCGCCGGATTTTTTGGCGGCTATGTCAGCCAGACGGTGCATCGCTTCAGTCGCGGTGTCGTCGGTCGGCATTGTACCTCCAAAGATCAACGTTACCGGTTTCTCTTTACACTGAGTTTTCGGGGCTACCACTACAAATGATAAAGCCAGCAGCATTAACAGCAACGATGATTTACGAAAATTAGACACTCTTAACATTCTTTTGCTCCTCCCTTTTCGTGCAAATCTTGATTGAATCACGGACTTCCCTTTTTGCTTTATGTGTGACAATCACCCCCTTGGTCAATATTCTGGATTTTATTAAATCTAAAACATTGATAAAAGATAAAATTATTATAAACAATGTATTAACAATGTTATTATATTACCAACGTCAACCGCTAGACAATAAATCACGACTATTTGTCAACATAATAAGGTTGAATTATAATTGACACTTTTATTAATTTTCATGCCAGTTACCCTTAAACAAGGATTATGAG
>JASFQO010000380.1:0-3647 GCA_050115405.1 Bacillota bacterium | reverse complement strand
CTTGAAAAAAACAGGGTTTGCTCCATCGGTATCCTCGGCGGGGAACCGACCTTGCATCCCCGTCTTGTGCCAATGCTGCGAGAGCTAAATCGGGCGGGGGTCGCCGCAGCGCTCTTTACAAACGGCCTCTTCCCGCAAAAGCTCATCGAACCGTTTGTCGAGACTGTATCCAACTTTGTTGTCAATTACAACGATCCGTCCATGTATACCGACCGGCAGTGGTCGCATCTACAGGATACGCTGGGTGCTCTGCACGCGGCGGGAGCCTCGGTTTCGTTTTCCAAGAATTTTTCCAAAAGATGGCTACGCTTTGATTACATTCTGGAGGCTTGCGCAAAATTCGGTATCAGCCACATCCGGTACGATATTTCAAGGCCGAATCCAGTAGAGGCCAACAACTATTTTAATCTCGAAGAATCGCATGAGCTTGTCGGCGTCATACTGGAATTCGTACGAAAATGCGAAAGTCGCGGCATCGACACCGGCATGGACTAATGCTGAGTATGAACAACAACATTATTTAAATAAAAGTTTTATTTTTTTTAAGTTCTTAATTCCTAAATTTTTAAGTGTTTCAAGTATGATATAAATAAGCCAAACAGCAACGGAGATGGAAGACCGGCGCTGTTTAGCTGAAAAAAGCCGCTTGGGAGGGCAATTTTTTTGTATCGACGCTCTTACCGCAATGCAGAGAAAAAGGAGAGTTAAAGGGGGAATTTTATGTGTTAAAACAAAGAAGCCCGAGAGACTCTACCATTCTCATGAACAAGCGATCTGCTGGGGGCCAATTTTATTTATGACCGTTATTTCGGGGTCGAGGATCACGCTAAAAATGTCATCGGCGTTGGCGCTAATTATTTTCAAATGGATTTCGACGGAACCGGAATTCCTGCTTTGATGGGAACTTTGAATGGCTTTAAGCTGGATCAGGATATTTTCAGTCTCTATGTACGGTTTGGAAGATCGTATAGTTATGGAGAAAATCAACTCCGTTTTACCGTGATGCCTTGGGCCGGAGGGCAGGCGGATCAATCCCGGGGAACGGGCCAGGTGGCTTTCGGCCCGGCGCCGGTAAGTTTTGAAATCGATGAAGATAGTTATTCCTGGATTGGCGGGGTGAATTTCAGAGCGGATTATCACCATTTTCTGCAGACGGAAATAAAACATTCAATCACATATCGCGACGACACGCGTTATAACAAAAGTTCGGCGATGGTCAATTTCTTTTTTACCCGGAATTGGGGGCTTTCCTACCGCTATAACCACGTTGAAACCGCTTCCGGAGAAGACAACTATAATATTTTTGGAATTGCTGCAACATTTTAACAGGAGTTTCCCAAGAACGAATATTTTATGCCCGTCGCTCCCTGCGTGGGAGCGTGGATTGAAGAAGAAAGAAACAAACGGAAACGGAGAGACGTACAAACAGTCACTTTTGGTCAGGGCGACTTGGTGAAATTTTCGGAAGGGCTTTCCTGTAACTGGACGGTCCACGAAAAAGTCCGTAAACATTACCGGTTTGGGTAAGCCGACGGAGTACCATTGCTTCCAGCGGAGTTAAATTGTTGGAACAGGTGGTTTTGGATGGCGAAGGATCTGTTTGCCGCTAACAATCGTCGAGCGCGGGGCATCGTGACTTTCGGGCTTTGTATGCTGGCTGGCGCTCGTCAAGACTTTCCGGAGCTGTGCAAGTAAGTATTTAAGTATGGGTTAATATTTACTTGTTTTTGAATTTGTACATTTTCTCGCCAAATTGTGGTATAGTATTGTTAGGTGTCATATATATGGAGGAAATGAAAGAAGGTAATCCTGCATGGCTAACCAAGCAAGAAAGGAAACCGGTACAATTCCGGAATATTCGAGTATACGAGTACCTACCAATCTTATTGAGACGGTCAAGCTGAAGCTGGGTGATGAATTTTTGTGGAATTATGACTCAGAAACCAAAGAGTTATTTTTAATCAAACGTCCGTCTTCAATTACGGAGGCCTTGTACGGATTGGGCGCGGATATGTGGGAGCAGGCAGGCGGGACTGATTATATCCGTGAGGAGCGTGACTCGTGGGCGGATTAGTTGTTGAGGCGCGGAAACATTTATAACTAACGATATCAGTCTTAGCAATGTGAATAATCTTAACGCGATTATTATCAACCAATATATCCAGCAAGAAAAATAACAGCAGATGTTTGAGTTTTCTCATGACTGGTTGAGGCTTTGGATGAGCGATGAACATGCGCCTTCACTTTAGAAAATGGATAATCATCAAATTCAATAAACAAAATAAAGGCCGTCGGATCTTTACCGACGGTTTTTTGGGGTCCTCACATGTGTTTTGTTTTGTCGTAATAAAGGCGCGGAAAAGTGACAGTTATAAAACCAGACCTCAATAATTATAGTAATTTATAATTAAACGTGTTATAATTAGCTTGCGTAAGATATTACGTATCATTCTGCCGACTGCGACATATACTTAGAAAGGAGTAAAAACTATGGGCGGGGCAATTTCAATGGAAAAACCGGCTTTTACAGTAGACCAAATTATCCAGGCTTCGGTGGCGGCCAAACATTTCGGTGCGGTCCGTAAACAAGCGCAAGAGGCGCCGGTGGTGATTTTGGATAATGGCGCGCCTGATTCCGTACTCATGAACTATATTGTATTTGAGCAAATGGTGCAACGGTTGCAAGAGTTAGAAGAGAAGTTATTGGTTGAAAGGATTGAACGGGCTAAGGCCGATCCGGCTTCGTTAATCCCGGCGGACGACTTTTTTAGTTCGTTGCAAGAATCTTAATGGCGGAGCGGTTTCAAGTATGTATGCTGGATGGCGCTCGTCAAGACTTTCTGGAGTTGGATGGCTCGGTGCGTCCGCTGGTACAAAAACAGATCCTTAAACTGAAAGAAAATGCCGACATAATCGGCAAAGAACTGGGGAATTATCACAATGTCAAATTAGCCGGCTGCCGTGAGTTAAAATTGCGGGAGGCCGGTATTCGGATTGTATATCAAATTACCGACTTGAAGGTTGAGGTGTTGGAAATCGTGTTGATTGTGGCGATTGAGAAACGACATGATTTTCGGGTGTTTAAGATTGCGGACCGACGCTTGAATCAGTGGAAAGCCTTACCGGCTAAGGAAGTGCAAGCAACCATCACTAAAGCTTTGGATGATTTTTACCAATTTGGTTTTGACAGACGGAAGGAAAAGAAGGATCAACCGTGATATTACCGAAATCTTTAGATAAAAATATTTGTTGGGCATGAAAGGCAAAGATTTTTTCGGCAAAATCAATCTTATTGAGCATCGAACTTAAGGCCGATTTGTAAAGACGGTCGGTCTGGACAAATTGGCAATTTAGCGCGAATCCCAAGTTCCCAAAACAGGGATAGGCCGGTTTTGGGAGGTTTTTTAGTAGAATAGCTGGGATGATTCGGTTGTTTTTTTAAATTTTTTGAATGATCGATTCGCGGCGTAGGAGTATCAAGGGTTTGCGGCGAAATAAACTAAAAAAGGGGTTGTTTTTGACCCTCGAAAAACGCGATTCGCGGAAACCGCTTGGCGAGTCCTTGGTATATAAGGATTTCAAGGTGGTACTGTCGCTCCCTACGCGGGAGCGTGGATTGAAACCCTGGAGAGGATTTTCCCCTCCGG
>JASFQO010000379.1:0-3656 GCA_050115405.1 Bacillota bacterium | reverse complement strand
CACCACTTCCCCTTTGTTTAACGAAAGTTGAAAATCATGAAGGACTGCTTTGCTACCTTTTGATGTTTCGTAATCAATGGAGAGCCCCGCAATCTCCAATAAAACGGATCCCTTTTTCATGATATGCCCCTCCCCTCCCGCAACCGCGGATCAATAATAATTGCCGCCACATCCGTAAGAAAATTGATACATAAGACGGCAAAAGCAATGAATAAAGCGAGAACCTGAACCACCGGGTAATCCCGGCCGGAAACCGCATCGAAAGCCAACTTCCCCAAACCCGGCATATTAAACAGAACTTCCATGGTGATACTCCCTCCCAAGGTACCGGCAACAATCAATCCCGATAAGGCAAGCAGCACAGTTAGAGAATTGGGGATCACATGACGTATGACAATCCGATAATGGCTTAATCCTTTCGAGCGGGCAATTGTTATGAACCGGGCGGAAAGGGTTTCCTGCATCTCTTCATAAAACGGCTTTACCACCTGACCCGCTATATCCACCCCTAATACCAATACCGGCAGGATTAAATTACCTGTAAGAGGCATCCAATGAAGTCGAAGCACCATAAGATAAATTCCAATAAAACCCGCGCAAAAAGTCGGAACGGCAATCGACCAGATGTTTAAGGCTTCTACCAGAAAACCGCCGAATTTATTGCGCCAGATTATCGCACCGGCTGCCACTGTTATTCCCAGAAGGATTCCCACACAGGAACTGATGGCGGCAAACCGCAGAGTGAAAGGGAGTGAATACAAAAACAATTCCAATACCGGCCGGTGAAAACGGAGCGAATTACCGAGATCCAAATGGATCAGGCCTTGAAGCCAAATGTAAAACTGGATAATGACGTTTTGATTCAAGCCCAGTTCCTGCCGAAGGTGTTGTTTCATCGACTCGGTCATCCCACTTTCCAAAGCTAACAGTTCCACAACATCGCCAGGGACAATCCGTACTAAAAAAAAGATGAATAGCGCAATTCCGGCAAATAGGAGCAACGTTTTTACAAATCGACGGATGATGGCCAATAGTATTTTAGATGGCATCGCTTCACACCCCCTCCTTTAGCTGTTATTTGCCCAAATCGGTACCATGACGCATTCGATTCCCAAGCACCGACAATATTGCCGTAAATAGCGACAGGGCAAATACGGGCATTAATACCGAGATCGGGTTTTCTTCAAAGTACTGGCTTTCAATACTAATAATCTTTCCCCAAGTCGGGTTATCCGGCGAAACACCCATCCCCAGAAAACTCAATACCGATTCCGTAACAATTGCCCGGGGAAAAATGATACAGGCTTGCGTTAGAAAGGCGCCCAGGATATTAGGGAAAATATGCCGCCGTAAAATAAAAAGGGTTGATGCTTTATTCGTCCGGGAATACGTAATATAATCCATGCTGATTTCCCGTTGGTAGACCGCCCGGGCCAGCCTAGCAAATATCGGGGCAAAAATAAAACCCAAAGCGATCACTACCGGTACTAACCCTTGTCCCAGGGATACCACCAAAGTCATCGCCAACAACGGCCCGGGCATGGTCCGCAGTAAATCAATAAACCCAAAATATAAATAATCAAGGATACTCCCGCTTGCCGCCGCCAATAGTCCCAGGCAACCACCAATGAACAGCGCCCCTGCCATTCCCAGCAGGCCCACCCATAGACTTGTCCGTCCCCCGGATAAAATTCGGGATAGATTATCACGGCCCAAGGAATCGGTACCAAGCCAATGCCGGCTACTGATTCCTTGATTTCGGCTCAAATAATCGGTTTCCAATGGTGACCATGGAATTAGGAAAGGTCCCAACGATATTAACAATACCAGTAATATCAAAAGAATAAGGATTATTTTCCCAACGCGGTCCGTAACCAATAATTGAAAATAATGGTTCCAGTAGCGTCCGATCGTCGACTCCATTAAAAATTCACTCCATACCGGGTTATTTCTTAATCCACGCAAAGGCCACCCCGCCGTCAACCCGGTGCTGCGACCAGGTAAATCCGGGATGAAAACCTTGGATTCTTTTGTTAGAGGCGATTTGTCCAAACCGGTGTCCGGCGACAATAAAGTAGTACTTGTTAATGACCCTTTGATAGGCCCGTAAATAAGCACTGCGACGTTGCTGATTATCTGCAGTGATCACGGCTTGGTTAATCAGCTTATCAAGTCGGGGATCCCGGATGCCGCCCCAAAGAACCGGATTGGGACCGTCGCTCGTTAAACGGACATACCGCAAATAGATATCGGCTCTAGGGCCGGAACTCATACAACACATATCCCAATCATATTTCCCCAATTCATTTTGCGCGCCTAAATCATCCAAGGCCAAATGATTAACTTTGAAACCAAGCTTTTTAACCATTTCAGCGCATACCGAGGCATAAGGCTGCTGCCACGAAACGAACTTGACAGTAATTTTGGCCGGCTTAACACCCAGTTTTTTCAGAATTTTTTTGGCTTTTGCTAGGTCCGCCTGTTTATGCAAATCTTTTTTGGCAAGCGCATTATCATAATAAAAATTACCCGGGGCCACCATTTGGTTGGTGATGATCCCCTTTCCACCCGCAGCCACTTGCATCAGGGTTGCCTTATCAATCACATAGGAAATTGCCTTGCGGACCTCGAGTTTATCAAACGGAGCCCGCGGTTTCCGGTTGTTAAACGCCCAAAAGACCCAGTCCGAATCTTTCATGGGTTCGACTTTAAACCCTTCGGAAATTAGTTTTTTGGCCTTGTCCTGATCCGAACCGATGGCGACGATATCCAAATCCCCGGAGCGTAATTTTAAATAGCCATTGCTGTTGTCGCCCAAATCAAAGTAAATAGCAGCGGCGTACGGTAAACCTTTTTGCCAGTATTCTTTATGTTTTGGCCCGCTAAAACTCACATTGGGAATCCATTTTCCAAACATAAACGGCCCGGTGCAAATCGGATGTTCAATCTGGCCGTTCCAACCCGGGGATTCCGGGGCAACAATCCATAACTCCGAAATTAAATTTAAAAATGGAGCATAAGGCGCGGACATACGGACTTTTACAGTATATTTGTCTTTGGCGGTAACTTGAGAAACCAATTTCATTGCGGAAGCAAGCCAACCTGATGCTAATTTCTTAACCCGTTGGAAATTTGCAACCACATCCGCCGCAGTCATTTCCCTGCCATTATGAAATTTTACCTTTTTACGAAGCTTAAAGGTGTAGGTTAAACCATCCTTAGAAACAACATACTTCTCAGCCAGAAAAGGCTTTACACTGCCATCATCACCGATACTCGTCAACGCCTCCGCATAAACTTGCTGAACAGCGATGGAACCGGTGTGCCGATGAGGATCGGAGGTATCCAAGCCTAATGTGGCAATTTTTAAAGTACCCCCATATTTGGTCTGCTCCGCGGCAAATCCGACGGTGATCAAAAATATTCCCATGAAGACAAACAAGCCTAAAACCGCAAAAACTCCTCTTTTTCCAATCATTTTCCGTTCTCCTTTCAGATCATTTCTTGTATTGGTCCGCCTTCCATATAGGCGGGAATCCCTTTGGTAAAATACCTTAAAATAGTGGGGGCTATATCCGTAATACCGGTTGGTTTTTTGACAACGCTTCCGGGGGGAAAACCGGCGCCGTTCAGGATTAAAAAGGGTTCCAGGGATG
>JASFQO010000378.1:0-3659 GCA_050115405.1 Bacillota bacterium | reverse complement strand
AAATGTCGGGCTACACCATACAAGGACTCCGCCATATCCTCAATCCCGAAGTAGGAAACCCGAAGCGCCGGCGTCCCATATTTTTCCGTCATCAATTGCGCCAGATATTTCATTGAGCCCGAACACTGCACCAGGTTCAAAGCCGCCCCGTGCGCCCGTCCAATTTCGGCGACTCTGCCGTCGCCGGTAATCCCGGCCACCACTTCCACGCCCATTTTCCGATAGTAATCTTTAATGATCCAGACCTCGCCCGCCAAGTTAAAATCGCCCAAAATATTGATACTATAAGAGGAAATCCCGTCGATCGGACCTTTGCCGATTAACTGCATCAAAGCGAGGCAGGCGGCTTTGTAACCGTCTTTTTTGGTCCCTTTAAAACCCGGGGAATCGACCGACACCACCGGGATGCCCTTAGCGGCGCTCACTTTTTTACAGACCGCCGCCACGTCATCGCCGATCACTCCAACAATACAAGTGGAATAGACAAAGGCCGCCGCCGGATGATAGCGGTCAATCAATTCCAACAAGGCTTGGGTCAATTTCGGTTCGCCGCCGTGAATCACATCCCTTTCGCGGAGATCGGTCGAAAAGCTGAGACGATGCAATTCCGGGCCGGAAGAAAGCGCGCCGCGAATATCCCAGGTATAGGCGGCGCAACCTGCCGGGCCGTGTACCAGATGGATCGCGTCGGCTATCGGATACAGTACCACCCGGGAACCACAAAAGACGCAGGCCCGCTGACTGACCGACCCGGCCAAGCTCTGTTTCTCGCATTCGATCGGAAACGGCGCCGCATCATTATAAAAAACTTGATTCTTTCGCTCTTCAAGCACTTGCATGGCCTCACCCCAATTCTTTGGTTAACTCCCAGTCCAATTTCCTACATCACCAGTTCAAACTGTTCTTCCCGGCTGTCCCGGTCTTGCCGGTCCAGTAAGGCATTGAGAATCTTCTCCACCAAACGTAACGCCCCGCTATAACCAACATTCGGAAAATACGAATGGCCGACCCGGTCCAAAATCGGGAAACCAAACCGGATGAACGGCAGGTCCTCGTCCCGGGCGATATATTTACCGTACGTATTGCCAATTAACAGGTCAACCGATTCATTCTTAATCCATTGATGCAACAGGAAGACATCGGCGGCTTGCTTAAATTTGGCTTCCGGAATCTCTTTTAAGACTCCCGCCATTTTTTCTTCAAACCGTTTGCCGGGAGTGCCGGTAATCACGTATACCGGCCGCATATTCAAAGTCACCAAAAATTCGCAAAGCGGAATTAATTGGTCCGGATCGCCAAACAAGGCGACTCTTTTGCCGTAAAAATAATTCTGCATATCGCTGATCACGTCGATCAACCGGCCCCGTTCCCGATTGATCGAATCGGGGACCGCCACCCCGGCCATTTGCCGCAAAGCATCGATAAACCGGTCGGTCGCCAATAGGCCGTAAGGAATCTCCAGGCATTCATATTTGACCTTACATTTGACATCCAGGGCTTCAGCCGCAGGCAAAGAGGCAAAACCACCTAAAGCCAGCGTCCCCAAGCTATCTCCGGTCGATTTTAAGGCGGCGACCGTCACGCCGCCATGCGGATAAAACTGGTGTTTGCCGGTCAAAGGCGCATCCAAGACGTCCGCGGTATCCGGAAAGAGTACGCTCTTGACCTCCATTTCCGTCGCCAATCGCTTTAACTCCCGCATGTCGGACGGTTCCACCCAACCCGGGATAATATTGACCTGACGTTTTTTGACCCCGCTCGATTCCGCGAAATATTGGACCATCCCTTTGACCATATTGGCGAAACCGGTCACATGTGAGCCGGCAAAGCTCGGCGTATTACAGTGAATCACATATTTTCCCGCCGGAATCCGTCCTTCATCCCTTGCTTTGGCAATAATTTGCGGGATATCGTCGCCGATCGTCTCACTCAGACAAGTAGTGTGGACGGCGATAATATCCGGATTATAAATTGTAAAAATATTTTTGATCGCCTCCAGCAAATTGGCCTGACCGCCGAAAACCGAAGCGCCTTCAGTGAAAGAACTGGTTGAAGCCATAATGGGTTCTTTGTAATGCCGGGTTAGGGCACTCCGGTGATAAGCGCAACACCCTTGCGAACCGTGACTATGCGGCAGACAGTTATGAATGCCCAAGGCGGCGTACATCGCGCCGATCGGTTGACAGGTTTTGGCCGGATTGACGGTTAAAGCTTCCCGCTCTTTGATTTCTTTGGGTGTATGACGCAATAGCATCTTCCTGACCTCCTTTTAGCAATAATCTATTTATTCAGCGAAAGTTGCGACCAGTTCGGGGTGGACCTGCCAGGGGGCCTTGATATACCTCCAAATTTTGGTATTAACAATCTGGCTGATATCTTCATAGAAATTAATCGCGCCTCGGAATCCGGCATAAGGCCCGCGATAGTCATAACTGTGCAACTGTTTGCCAGGAACGCCCATCTTCTGGATGGCGTACTTTTCCTTGATCCCGGCGCAAAAGACCGCCGGTTTATGGATTTCCAACAATTTTTCCATTTCATAATGGCTGATATCGTCAATTACCAAGGTCCCTTGGGTCATTTCCGCCATCATCCCGTCATAGTCTTTAAACTCAAATCCTTGTTCCCGGAGAGTCTCCAGCTCTGCAACGGTTTTACGGGGACGGTAGCGTTCCGGGTCGGCTTCCACCGTCAATTCTTCAATATTGCGGCTGTCCGCATCCACTTTGATCTTGGGCATAATTCTCCGTCCTTCATAATCATCGCGATGGGCAAATTCATAGCCTGCCGCTAAAGTGGTCATCCCCAATTCTTTAAAGAGTTCTTGATAATGATGCGCCCGCGAACCGCCCACAAACAACATCGCCGTTTTCCCCTCGCACATGCCGCGGGCCTTGATTTTCGCCTGCTCGACGGCTGCCATTTCCTCGGCAATCACCGTTTCCACCCGATCGCTCAATTCCTGCGTTCCAAAATAGCGGGCGATTTTCCGCAAAGATTTGGCGGTCGCTTCCGCCCCGATAAAATTGACTTTAAACCAGGGAATCCCAAACTTGGTCTCCATCATCTCCGCCACATAGTTAATGGAGCGATGGCACATAATACAATTTAAATCGGCGGTATGGGCATTGGCGAAATAATCATAGGAAGAATTGCCGCTGAATGTCGCCAGTAAATCAATGCCGCATTTGGTTAAGATCCGTTCGATTTCAAAGGCGTCGCCGCCGATATTGTACTCGCCCAACAGGTTGATCTTATACTTGGAGGGCCGAGGCGTATCATCCAGACCGATTACATGGCGAAACAATTGATTGTTGGCAATATGATGGCCGGCGGACTGACTGACTCCCTTATACCCTTCGCAACTGAACCCAAAGATGTTGATCCCGAGTTCGGCTTTCATCTCGCGCGCCACCGCATGAACATCATCGCCGATCAGCCCCACCGGACAGGTGGAGAAGATCCCGATTGCCTTCGGTTTGAAAATCTCATAAGCTTCACGAATCGCCTGCCGGAGTTTTTTCTCGCCCCCGAAGACGATATTGTCTTCCTGCATATCGGTTGAAAAACAGTAGGTCATTAAATTGGCGTCGTCATCGTCCTGCGGCCGGGTCTGATTCCGCCGCGTCAACCAACTGTAAAACCCGCAGCCAATCGGT
>JASFQO010000377.1:0-3665 GCA_050115405.1 Bacillota bacterium | reverse complement strand
TTGGTTAAGTCACAACGGTATTTTTCAGCGAAGAAATAATGGCAAAACCGATAATGATGTAAGTACATTAACGCTATCTCATGAAAGCGCGGCAACCATTTCGTCCGGGAAACCTCTTTTTCCCCTAGCCAAATCAGGTTTTCAATTTTTTTCAAATAGCGTTGTTGCAAAAGGGGATCTTTAAACATCGCCAGTAAAGTCGGGGAAAGACTCATCGTGATCCGAAAGGGGATTCCGTCGGCTACCAACTCTTGAAAAACTTTCAAAAGCGGAATGTAAGTTTCGGTGATTGCTTCATAAAACCAGTCTTCTTCTAAAAAATCGGCAAACTCCGGATGCCGTACATAAGGAAGATGGGCGTGTAATACTAAGGCAAGATAACCTTTTTCCAAAGAAATCACTCCATTTTGTTATAAGGTCTGTTTGGTGACAATTGGGGTAATGGTGATGGTATCAATCCCATCGGCCGACTGCGCTACTACCGGCAACTGTTGAATCCCGTCCGGAAGAGCGAAACGGAGCGTAAAGGTGCCGTCCGGGCGTAGATTGAGCGGTTCGCCCTGAAGCGTTACCCGGGCATCCGGTTCAGTTGCCCCGTAGATAATCAATTCCGTATTCAATACCAACCAAAATTGACGTTCCCGCGCTGGTTGATACTTAACCGGACTGGCCAAACTACTTACTGCGCCGGAACCAATCTCCCGTTCCAACCGTTTGATTAAGGACTCCACCAGTTCTACAGAGCTGGCGCCAAGACCGGCGCCGCTCGCCAAACGATATATTTTTCGAAAATCCTCTTCGATGATCATCCATTCTTCATCAATCACATCGGAAACCCGGTCACGGGGCGTGGTTACAATATTTGAACGGACAATCGTCACGAAGTGGCCGCTTTCGGCAATATAACCAAGATCTACACAGAAGGAGCGGTTGGATTGGGTAACATTAATATACCAATTATTGGTATAATGATTCAAATTGATATCAAAATAATAGTTGCTGGAGGAGCCGTCGAAATTAAGATCGGTAACATCATAAACCCTTAATATCAGTTGTAATTGGTCAAAGTTACGGCCGCCGGCGGCGATTTGTGATTTCGTATTTTCATTGACGTTCCAATAAGTGTATAACCAATAAGGGTCACGGACCATTAGAATCATGCGAGTGTCGTTATAATGGGGCGGAATCTGATGTTCCGGGGCATCAACGGCTACTTGAGTCAAATGCTCCGGTAATGGTGGTTGGGTAAAAAGCGGGTTATGATCTTCTCCTAATGCGGTTTCCAGATGTTTGGCTATGTCATCATTGAGTTCGGGATTGGCAGAGAACGGGGGGTCTAATAATATAAGGTGCTCAATGAGATCATCCCGATTCAATTTGGATATTCCTTTGATCCCAAATGACTTGGCTATTTCAGTTAATTCTTTTTTGGTTTTTCCCGCCAATTCCTCTCGGGTCATAGTAATCCCCTTTCCTTGATTTAGGTTTTAAAAAAATTATTTGTACTTTAATAATATTGACTAACGGACAGACTTCTATACAAATATTTTGTCGGAAATTCCGAAAAATGTTAATTATACCAATCCGGATACCGGAAGCTTAAGGCGGAAAACCGGGAGTAGATATCCTATTATTTAGGAATCGATAGACTGGCCCTAGCTTCCAATTCGGCATGGACGTTAGTATGGCTCCTTTTGGTGGTTTTTATCCCGATTTTCGAAAGACAGTTTAACCAGCAAAGCGATTCCTAAATAATGTATATATAATTATTACGCTTAATTTATTTATAAGTTATTTAGGAAACGATATACCGGTGGGGTCTATCGGCATATAATAATTGTAAGATGGATCACAACATTATGTCGACAATCAAATTGAAGGTCTTAAGCTGGAACCTGCATGCCGGGATTGATTGGTACGGTCGGTTTCTTCCCGAAAAGACGCTGGCCTGTATTCGGGAGTGGCGCCCTGATTTGTGCGGATTTCAGGAAGTGGACCGGAACTGGGGGCCGCGGAGCCGCTATTGCGATTTAGCGCAAATGTTGGCGGAAAAACTGGAAATGGAGGCTTTTTTTTCACCTTCGTTACAACAAAAGAGCGGTTCCTATGGTAACTTGATTTTAAGCCGGTATCCGTTTGTTAACAGTTGCTATCAGTTGTTGCCTGACTCGCAGGAACAGCGAAGCTTTTGCTATGTCCAAATTATCAACGGTGAAATTCAGTTGGGCTTTTTAACTACTCATTTAGGGCTTACGGAAGAAGACCGTTGCCGTCAGGTAGAGCAGATACAACGTTTTGTCAATAGTTTACCCGGACCTTTAATTATCAGCGGCGATTTTAATGCTACCCCAGAAGAGCAGGCCGTCCAAATGTTAACTACTAAGTTTTGCGACCTGCAATCAGATAGTAAAATGAATGAAATGGGAACTTTCCGGTTGGCTGACGGTCGGATTGGCCCGCGCATTGATTATTTGCTTTCTTCCGAAGAATTTACAATTGAGCGCTTTCAGGTCATCTCCAATTACTGCTCCGACCATTTGCCTTTATTGGCTACAGTCTGTTTGACCAGGCCGGTTTTTCCAGTATTTTATCAGTAGTATGGTTAAAATTTTGCTAAGCAGTGTTACCTAAAAAAGAAAATAACTGCGTTAACAACGTGATGACTTGAAAAAACGAACATTCGGGAGAATTAAGGAGTTGATTTGTATAAATCGTCCCTATTGCCATATAATAAGCACATAGCAATATTATAGCATCTTGCCAATCGGCAATGAGTTATATAAAATCAATATTAGCACTCAATTCCAATGAGTGCTAATAAGTCGAAAGATTTTCGAAAGAAGGAGGGAAATTATGAACATCAAGCCGTTAGGTGAAAGAGTAGTGCTTAAAGTGATTGAAAATGAAGTAACCACTAAAAGTGGGATTGTCCTTCCCGACACTGCCAAGGAAAAACCCCAAATGGGTGAGGTGTTGGCTGTTGGTCCGGGCAAAATGTTGGATAATGGTCAAAGAGTAGCTTTAGATGTGAAAGCCGGTGACCGGGTATTATTTGCCAAATACGCCGGGACTGAAGTCAAATTGGATGGCGAAGAATATATGGTTTTAAAAGAAAGCGATGTTTTAGCCATAGTTGGCTAATATTTTGATAATAAGGAAGGTGAAAGAATAAATGGCCGGAAAACAAATAATTTTTGGCGAAAATGCCCGTCATGCTTTGGAGCGGGGCGTTAATACCCTGGCGGACGCCGTTAAGGTAACCTTAGGTCCGAAAGGACGCAACGTTGTCCTGGATAAAAAATATGGTTCTCCTACCATTACTAATGATGGCGTGACCATTGCCAAGGAAATTGAACTCCCTGATCCGTTTGAAAACATGGGCGCGCAATTAGCAAAGGAAGTTGCCACCAAGACTAATGATATCGCCGGTGACGGGACCACGACCGCGACTTTGTTGGCTCAAGCCATGGTGCGGGAAGGCTTAAAGAATGTCGCCGCCGGAGCGAACCCGATGATCCTCAAAAGAGGGATTGAAAAAGCGGTGGACGTCGTGGTCGACGAGATTAAAAAAGTCAGCAAATCAGTTGATAGTAAAGAAGACATTACCCACGTCGCCGCGATTTCCGCCGCGGATGATGAGATCGGTAAATTAATCGCCGAATCCA
>JASFQO010000376.1:0-3668 GCA_050115405.1 Bacillota bacterium | reverse complement strand
GACAATCCCTCTTTGATACTGAAAAGATTCAACCGGATTTTTAAAGCTACCATCAATAAAACAGACAGTCCCAAAGTGGTTGATGAAGGGCTGGATATGGGGATCTGTTGCCTTGCCGAAGGCGGACAATTAATTTATGCCGGCGCTAAGGTTTCCTTGTATATCAAAGGAGTTCATGGGGTGGACCTGCTCCCTGGCGACAGGAAGGGAGTCGGGTATCTTAATGTCCCGGATGATTATGATTTTACCAATACAATGCATCAAATTCAGGAGCAAGATGTATTTATGATGACTACCGACGGGTATCTTACCCAAAACGGCGGCGCTAAGAACTTCTCTTTTGGCCGGAAGAAGTTTGAACAGATCATTGCCAATGCTGATCTGAGTGATTTGAGCCAATCCAAACTCGTGTTCGAGACGGAACTGCAACAATATATGAATGGCGAAGCGCAACGCGATGATATAACAGTGATTGGGTTTAAGTTATGAGCTGCTGGAGATATGTTGGCCCAATATGGATCCAAAGGGTATATTTATCCTGACATACTTTTTCAAAATGACCGATGGTTATTTTTGTTATAATTATGGCGCCGTCAACGAAACTAAGGCCAAAAGACTTAATATGTCTGCCTTTTGTAAAAATTGTTCATCTCGGTAGCAAATTAGCATATTGACATTTATATGTATTAGTGTATTATATACATATAACACTAAAACACTGGGAGGTGTAACTTTGAAATTCAATACTACATCCCCTATATATTTACAAATTATGGACGAAATTAAAAAAGATATTGTGACCGGCGCGCTGATCCGTGGCGGCAGATTGGATTCAGTGCGGGCGTTGTCGGAAAAATTTGGGGTAAATTTAAATACCATGCAGCGAGCCCGTTCTGAGCTGGAACGGCAAGGCATTATCGTTACGCAAAGGGGGATTGGAAGCTTCGTGACGGAGAATGAAAAAATTATTACCAGTCTCAAAGAAGCAATGTCGGTAAAATTAATTAAGGGTTTTGTCAACGGTATGGAGAGTCTCGGTTATCAAAAGAATGAAATTTTGGAGATACTCAGAAAGGCGCTGGAAAAATGAAAAATCTAGTCTCAGTCGTGGATTTGTCCAAAAAAATCGGTAAAAAACATGTACTCAAGGGAGTAAATTTTCATATTGAAGCCGGTCGGGTGGTTGGTCTTTTAGGACCAAACGGGGCCGGAAAAACTACTTTGTTGAAAATTCTGATGAATCTCTTCCATGCTGATGCAGGTAAGATTGACATTTGTGATGAGCCGGTTAGTTTTTCCTCAAAAAAGCACCTTGCATACATGCCCGACCTCAACCCGCTTTTCGAATGGATGTCGGTCCGTGATGCGCTTAATTATTACAGTGATCTGTTCGTTGATTTCGACCGCAACCGTGCTAGTGAGCTTTGCGAGTTTCTGAAAATTGACACAACGGAGAATGTAGGTAAGCTCTCCAAAGGAATGAAAGATCGTGTATTGATTATGCTAACCTTTTCACGCCGGACGCGATTGTATTTGCTGGATGAACCAATTGGCGGCATCGATCCGTTAACCCGCGCTAAGATTATTAAGACCATATTAGCGGGATTAAATAATGATAGTACCATCATTATCGCAACTCACCTGGTCAAAGATGTCGAAACCGTGCTTGACGAAGTATTGTTTCTCAACGATGGTCGGTTGATCTTTTCGGGCAGCGCCGACGACATTCGTGCTGAACATAATAAATCAATCGAAGAATGGTATATGGAGGTTTTTGAAAATGCTTAAGTTATTAAAATGGGATTTCTTAAATTTTATTAAAAGGTGTAGCTGGCTTTATATTAGTTTCGCCATAGTATTAGCTATTGTGGCGGTTTTTCCGGATCACATTTATCCATTCTCCGTAATTGTTGATCAAATAGGTGCGGTATATAGCCTGTTTTTTTACGGTTATACCATGCTTATTTCGTTTGCGGTGGCAATTAATTGGCTTCGCAGGAACTCGGCGCAGTTGGAGCTGTCCCTGCCGGTGCGGCCGGGAAAAATACTGCTTAGCAAGCTAATATTGTCTGTTTGTATCAATATATCTGGATTATTTTTATCTCAACTGCTCTGGTCGCTGATCAAACGATTCGGAATGTCCCGTATTGTGTTGTTTAATGATTTTGAAGGTTTTTGGCAATATATAATCGGCACGCTAGTCCTGCTTGTCATTTTCATGTTCTCTTATATTACGGCAAAGAGTTTTAACTTTACCCGCAATAAGTCGCGCAGCGCGACGGTTTTAATATCGTTGGCAATCGGTGCGCTGCTGGTTGGACTGGTAATCCTACTTTTTACCGCTAGCGGCGCTTGGAATATCACCGTCAAAAATTATGGTTATATTTCTATTTCGCCCAACGAAAAGTTGCGAATGCTAGTCACAACCTGCAACATCGGCGGTGCGGTTGGGATTATTATCGCCGGTCTTTGGGGCAGCAGCACATTGCTGCGCCACAAATTCGAACGATGATAATCAAAAAAGGAGCAATTTTGATGAATAGGTTAAAAACGCTTTCATTTCAACATCCGGTGCTTTTTTCAGTAATTATTATCGTCTTTTCAGTTATTTTCACCGAAATTCGTTTGGAAAAATATTTTAAAAGTTATATTGGTATACAAAGCGCCTCTTATTTAACAGGAATTCTTGAACAGGGATTATGCAGCATTATCTTAGTAGCTCTTATCTCAAGCATAGGGCTACTAAAGAGCGCCGGATTTACCAAGTTAAACGAGTGGCGGCAACTATGGCTCGGTTGGCCGATCCTGCTACTTAGCATCCTTAATGGTTGGTCTGTTTTTAATGGGACTATGCTCATTGACACTACCAAACCAGGGTTGATTATTCTCTATGCTCTCCTTTTTTTATCAATCGGATTGTTTGAAGAAATTCTTTTCCGCGGTGTAGTGTTGATTGTTATGCTTCAAAAATGGGGGAGTTCTCAAAAAGGGGTTTACCAATCGGTAATTATTTCAAACCTGATATTCGGCTTGGTACATATCACTAATTTTTTTATGGGTCGTTATTCTCTGTTGGCTGCTACAGTTCAAACCGTCTATGCAGTGTTTATCGGAGTTTTTTTCGCTGCATGTCTCTTACGCAATAATTCAATTTGGCCGGTGATCCTCCTTCATGCAGTTTTTAATATGTGTGGCAATTTAAATGAAATTGCCGCAGGTGGAGACTTTGATTTTGAACGGGTTTTTCAACCAACATGGGGAGATGCGTTAAGTAGTATTATTGTTATGCTGCCATTACTCATCTATGGTCTTTTCATACTCCGCAAGGTTGAAACGACTAATCAACCTTCAAATGCGCAAACCAATAACTAGAAAAATGAAAATATATAAGGTTAAACGCAAAAATAATTTTCAAAAAGATTTTTTTCGGATAGTCATAATGTATTAACAAGGTAAGATGTTTGAAGATAATTTTTGATTCATAAAGGATTTCAGGCTATTTTCCAGAATGTTAGAACGGAATGTAAATTTTTCCAAATATAGTAAGTATATGTTATATTGCGACGAGTGATGAAACGGGTTGGAGGAACATGGATAAAAAAAGATTAAAAGTAAAGATGTCGCGGATTTTTAAGTTTTTAAAGTCGTATAATAGCCTGAAAAACCCA
>JASFQO010000375.1:0-3683 GCA_050115405.1 Bacillota bacterium | reverse complement strand
ATTATAGCGATGCCCGATTATGATGAGATGACAAAGCAGTGGCGGCAAAGCCTGATTGAGCGGATCATACAGGCGCGGACAGATCAGGGGCTGACGCAGGCGCAGCTTGCGAAAATGGTTGGGACACAGCGTTCCAGCATCTCCCGGCTGGAGAGCGGCGCGCACAATCCCTCCCTGGATTTTCTTCTGAATGTCGCCGCCGCACTACATATGGAATTGGATTTGGTTCCAAAGGAAAAGGAGGATACGGCTACCATGGACAACCTCTATGAGCTTTGGTTGTATGATACGCCTTTGCTGGAATTCAAGCTGGAGGAACGAGGCGTCAGCCTAACGGCGGAAATCACGACCGTGCCGGATGAACAAAAGCATTTGCTCCCTCTGGACCTGCAATTGACCGATGAGGGTGTTTTAAGCTGGCTGCGGCATCGGGTGATCCCGAAAAACCGCGCCTTTGTGGAGGAAATACTAAAGACGCTGGGGCTTTCGGTGGGAAACACCAAGGGTATCATTGACGTATGCAAGGGGCTATCCCTCAACGACAGCTTTTGGGTGGTTCCCAAGGGCTTTGCCGGGACGTTTGCGGAATACAATCTCTATGAAAATGAGTTCTCGGAAATTCTTTCGCTGGTGGCGTACACGGGCATTGGGCAGAGCAACCGGGCCTTTACCATCTCTCCGGAGCTGACTACGGGCGGTATGCTGCCCAAGGCGTGGCACCGGCTGGAGAACGGCGAAATCTATTTGTATAAGGGCGGCACCAGCGGCGCGGCCAACACCGGCAACGAGCCGTACAGCGAGTTTTACGCCTGCCAGATTGCAAGGACCATGGGGTTGAACGCAGTATCGTATGATCTTGAGCGCTGGAAGGGCATTCTTGCCTCCAAATGCAAATTATTCTCCGACATCGACACCGCCTTTATTCCTATCGGGCGGCTGGTACGCTCCGGCGGTCTGCAGGCTTGCCTTGACTACTGCGCCGAATTGGGCGAGGATTTTCTGGAAACCGTGCACAACATGCTGGTGTTTGACGCCGTGATTTACAACGAGGACCGGCACTTCGGCAACTTCGGCGTTCTACGGGATAACCACTCAGGCGCAATCATCGCTCCGGCTCCCATCTTCGACAACGGGCTTTCGTTGTTCAACTACGCCATGCGGGACGACATCGCCCATCTGGACGAATACGCGAAAACGCGTTTTCCCGCGTATGGGGATATTTCCTTTGAGCGTATCTGTTCCGAGGTTATGGGCAAGGCGCAGGCGCAGCAGCTTCGCCGCCTGATCGGATTTAAATTCACCCGGCATCTGTCTATCAACTGGCCGGAGGAACGGCTGGAGGCCATTGAAAAGCATACGCAGCGCCGTGTACGGCAGCTTTTGGGGCTTGGTAGGTAGTTGTACGATACCTAAATACGTTAAAACTGTTTTAAAATATCGTGATGCCCCACGTCAACAAGGATAATCATGGTGTTACCTTCATAGTACCAGATGATACGAATATCCATATTGACACTGCACTCGAATAAATCTTCAGCGCCTTGAATGCGCTTTGTCCGCAAAGAAGGATGCATCGGATTTTTCGCCAGCAATTCCAGCTTGTTCATAAGCTGTTTCTTTTCCTGATCGGTAAGCGATTTGAAATGCTTCTGAAAACGACGGGTAAAGGTAAATTGATATGCCATCAGTTCCCCTCCAGCTTTGCGAACAGCGCGTCCACATTATCAAAAACTGGCTGTTCACCGGAGGCGATTTTCGCTTTTGTCTCTTCAATTTCTTCCCGGAGTTCATTCAGATATTTTTTGGGATACACGGCTACCGGCATGATGCAGATCATACCGTCCCTTTCGTAAATTTCCATTTTGTCACCTTCGGAAAGGCCCAATTTATCTACAAGCTCTTTGGGTATGGTGATTTGTGATTTGGCCCGGAATTCAGCTAACATACGGCATCATCTCCTATTATTTACAGTTGTAATTTCCTACTTTCCCACTAATAGTGTATGCTATTTTTTAAAAAATATCAACCGTAAAAAGCGGCAAATTGCCAAAAAACGTTAGTTGTTTAAAAGACCGGCTGGGGCAAGAGCATCGTCTATTTTATTGCTACCAAATTACTAAGAGAAGCAGGTAAGGGGCCAACCTTTTGTGATTCATTTTCAACGCCCGGGGTCATTAGTAGCTTATTATCAACAAATCGGCCGGGCGGGACGGGCATTAGAGCAAGCCTATGCTATTCTCTTACATGGCGCTGAAGATGATGAAATTCAGGAATATTGTATTGAAAAAGCCTTCCCAACTCAACGGGAGATGAGTTTGGTTGTTCATGCCATAAAACAATCGTTGCAGGGAATGAAAAAAATCGATATTCTTCAGTGTGTGAATATGTCCCAACGTAGGCTTGATAATTGTCTTAAAGTTTTAACCATAGATGGGGTGCTAAATAAAGATGGTTCTGTTTATAGTCGAACTGTAAATAAATGGCGGCCAGATTCGCAACATAGTAAACGTGTAATTGCACAGCGTCAATTGGAACTAAAAAAGATCAGAGAGTTTACTACTATAAAGACTTGTTATATGAAATTCATTGCTCAACAGCTCGATGATTTAAGTATTGCGGCTCCCTTATTATGGGGTTATCAACAAAATTAAGGATTCAGAACCACAGAAGACAATGGAAAATAGTTTTTTACAATGCAAAAAGGCAGATAGATATCATGAAAATTAACTAAAAAGAGGAATTAAGTGATGTTTTGTGGAATTTAAAATTTCGGTTCAAAGGAGTTTGACAAAGAAAGCTTGAGGTGTGGCAGACGGATGGGATTTTGATTAAGCAGGCGGTGTTGCATATTTTGGATGCCAACGCCGGCCTGCCGGTCTTGTCGCAGCGGGAATTGGAGCTGACGGAAGAGACTTATGATTTTGTGGCAAAAGTGATTGCCAAGTTTTTTGAAGATGATCGGGTCAAGACGGCCGAGTTTTCCGCCGCATCCGGCCGGATGGCGGAAATATGCCGGGAATTGACCACAGGGCTGGACTTGATTGCCGGCAGTAGCGAAGTCGCCAATTTGATCTTTGCAATTATGCAGGCCAATCCGACGATTGCCCCGGCGGACCTCATTTGCGCCCTGTTCAGCAGGGATGACCAACCTTATTTGGGGATTTTCAAGCTGAACTACCGTACCGGGTATATTCATTATGTCGACAGCGATCCGGACAAGTGTGTCAACTCGCTGCTGAAGCAAAAAACCGTGTTGCCTTCGGAAACGCAACGGCTGGAAGAGGCGGTGACGGTTAATCTGACGGACTTGAGCCTGCGGTTGCTGGAGAAAGAGTATGAGATTGACGGTTCCAAGGACTTTTACCTTTCGAAAATCTTGTTGCGCTGCAAGCAACAATTGTCCAATCAGCAAAAGGCGAAAGTCATTGCACAAGCTACCCAAAAAATCAGTAAAAAGTATTGTGACGGTAACTTTGCGCCCATGGTTCAAATGCGCAAGACGGTGGCGGCGAATCTGGAAGCGGCCGAGGGCATCGCGCTGGAGCAGGTGGCCCGGGAAGTGTTTCGCGACGACCCGCCGGCGCAACGGGAATATCTGGAGGAGATCCATAAAGCCGGTCTGACCGGGCCGCAGTTGCAATTGCCGGAGAAGCTGGTCGCCAAAAAATTCGCCAGTCAGAAGA
>JASFQO010000374.1:0-3685 GCA_050115405.1 Bacillota bacterium | reverse complement strand
TCAATGAAGCTTTTGACAATTCCAGGCCTTAAAGAAAGATGGATGGCTGATTGAGGCGGCCGATAATACGGATTTTAATCCGCTGGGCAGTACTAAATACCAGACGGTTTTACAGTTGCTTAAATTGATCGGCAAGGAGAATTTCGACCGGTTAATCTTCTCCCCGGATTGGACATTTATCCCCGAGCAATGTGCAGGTTCAGATGTGGGCCAAGGTTTATGCCAAGATACCGATTGACCATTACATCTATTACAGCCCCCAGCTTTCCAAGACAGATTTTGATAGAGTACCGGGCGTGGATGGCAACTTATTTTTATCTCCCGAAAAAAGGTACCACGGCGATCTGAATACGATACCGGCGGTTATTGAAGCGGCTGTTCAACAAATTACTGAAAAGTCCGGCCCAAGAAAGCTATTCATTGCCTATCTGGCGGACGGGCCGTATGGAATACCGGTCCGTTGATTTTGATTACTTGCCGATTGAGGTTAAGTTTAACAGAGATTCTAAATCTTGAAGGAGGTAAAAATCGATCATGACTGATCAATTTTTTAACATTAAGGACTATGTTGCACCTGATAATGGTTCCGGACGCGCCACCGAGGCCATCAAATGCCGCCATTCAGGCTGCAAATGCTGCCGGCGGCGGGACAGTATATATTCCGGCCGGGAAATACATCACCGGCCCAATCAGGTTGGTAAGCAATCTGGTACTTCAGATCGAGGCCGGGGCTACGTTGCAATTCCCGGCTGAATCGCTTCCGCTCACTAAAGGCAGACACCAAGGAATCGAATGTATTACGGCAGTGCCGCTGATCGGAGGGAAAGATTTGGAAAATGTCACCATTACTGGCCGCGGTTTGATTACGACCAGTAATGCCGAGTGGATGAAGATCAAGGGCCGGAGCCCCGGCTCCGCCGCCGGCCCAAATTGGGCCCGGCTTTTAAAGTCGCTGGAGGTGAAAACTCCCGCATCGGATGAGGAATACCAAAAGACGGCGCCGGAACTTCGGCCTCCGTTCATCCAAGTTATGAACTGCAAGAATGTTCTAATCGAAAGCATTCATATTGTAGGTTCGGCAATGTGGCCGATCCATCTCCTGTATACGGAAAACGCTGTTGTTCGCGGCGTCATTGTCGAGACCTATCCGGGGAAACATACGGGTGGCATATATGTTGATTCCAGCCGCTATGTGCGGATTTCCGACTGCCATATTGAAACGGGCGATGACGGCATCGTGCTTAAATCAGGAAAAGACGCCGACGGACTTCGGGTTAACCGGCCGACTGAGAACGTCGCCATTACCAATTGCACGGTGCATCGGGCACACGGCGCGATCGTGCTTGGTAGTGAGATTGCGGGAGGGATTCGCAATGTAGTGGCGAGTAATATCGTTTGCCAAGGCACCCAGATAGGGGTGCGCATTAAAAGCCGTCGCGGTCGCGGAGGCTTTATCGAGAATGTCCGTTTCATCAACTGGGTGATGGAAGACGTCGGTCAAGCGATTAGTGTTACTAACTTTTATAAGATGGAGGGCGAGACAGATCCCCCCGAGGAACCGGTCTCGGTGCGGACGCCGATCTTTCGCAACATAGCCATCAGTAATATAAGCATTAACCGCGCCCGGGTAGCGATCAATATCGATGGACTGCCGGAGATGCCCATTGAGGGATTGCGTATCAGTGACGTAGTCGCTTCGGGAAAAGTCGGTGTGAAGGTCTCCAACACCCTGGCGCTGGAACTACATAATGTCCAGGTAAGCACGGAAAACGGGCCGGCCTTTCTAGTACGGAATTCCAAAGAATTGGAATTGGATGGGGTATCGACACGTAGATCGCCGGGTAAAGTTCCTGTAATTCGGCTTGATGCTTGTCCGAATGCGATTATCCGGAATAGCCGGGTGAGCGACGGCGCCGACGTCTTCCTTTCCGTAGCCCCGGGCGAGCTGAAAAGCGTCGCGCTCGATGGAAATGTACTCGGCGCCGCATGCCGGGTATCCGTAGAAGCCGATGCTAAATTTTGGATAACAACCGAGCCGGCAACGGAAGGTGAATGAAAATGTTTATCCAGGATTATGCCATACCCAGCCGCCTCCGTGTTTTTTAACTGGTTTGCGCTTCATTGATGAATTGATACTGCGCCATTTGGAGTTGATAATATAATCCCCGTTTGCGAAGTAACTCTTCATGGTTGCCGCATTCGCGGATCTTTCCGGCGTCAATTACCATGATCCGATCGGCGTTACGGATGGTGGAGAGGCGATGGGCGATCACAAAGGCCGTCCGCCCTTTTAGTAAGGTTTCCAGACCCTGTTGGATCGCGCGTTCGGTCTGGGTGTCAATGCCGGCGGTCGCCTCATCCAGGATCAGGATGCGGGGATCGGCCAGCAACGCCCGGGCGAAAGCGATCTGTTGCCGTTGCCCGAAGGAAAGCCGGGAGCCGCGTTCATTGACGACGGTCTCATAACCGTTTTCCAACCGGCAAATGAACCCGTCGGCATGGACTGCCCGGGCGGCCGCCTCAATTTCAGCAGCGGTGGCGTCGAGCCGTCCGTAGCGGATATTCTCGCGGATAGTGCCGGAAAAGAGGAAGGTATCCTGGAGGACGATCCCCAATTGGCTGCGCAGGCTTTCAAGAGTAACCTCTTTAACATTATAACCGTCCAGTAGGACCGCGCCTTCGGTTGTATCATAAAACCGGGCAATCAAGTTGATAATGCTGGTCTTGCCCACCCCGGTCGGGCCGACCAAGGCGATGGTTTCGCCGGGTTGAACCTTAAAACTGATTTGGTCCAGCACCACCTGGCCCGGTTCATAGCCGAAAGTGACCTGGTTAAAGATCACTTCCCCTTTTAGCGGGGGCAAGATCCGTGCCGTCGCTTTATCAGTAATGGTCGGGTCGATGGCCATGATTTCAAAGATCCGTTCCGCTCCGGAGAGATTGGAGATGAGGGCGTTATAAAAATTACTGATATTCATCACCGGATTCCAAAACATACCGGTATAACTATTAAAGGCTACTAATAAGCCGATGCTGATCGAACCCGTATTGAGCAGTTTGACTCCGTACCAAAAGACGGCGATCGTCCCCACACCCCAGGAGAGTTCCACCGCCGGCCAGAACAAGTCGTTTAAACGGACGGCCCGTAAAAAGGACTGCCGGTGCTGGTGGAGCAGCTCTTGATAAACGCCCCGGGTCTTGGCCTCCGCCGTAAAACTTTGCACCACCCGAATCCCGGAAAAATTTTCATGGGTAAAAGCATTCAGATTGGAGGTCTTTTTACGATGAATCCGCCAACGTTGATGCGAAACCACCTGGATCAGACAGAGAAAGACCATCAACAACGGCAGGCTGAGCAAGGCCGCCAGCGCCAGGCGGGCATGCATGGTTAACATGATCACCATAACGGAGCCGATCGTGACCAAATCCGGAACCAACGTCGTCACGCTATTGGTAAAGAGATCATTCAACGAGTTCACATCGCCGATAATCCGGGCGAGAATCTTGCCCACCGGCCGGCTGTCGAAAAAGTGGAACGGCAGTTTTTGGATATGAGTATAGAGTTCCTGCCTGATGGTGAGCAGGATTTGGTTGGTCACTCCCGCCATGATCCGGATGCGCTGCCGGGCGCAGTAGAGAGCGGCCAGATTAAGCCCGGCCATTCCCAACCCCAGGAACAATAATC
>JASFQO010000373.1:0-3712 GCA_050115405.1 Bacillota bacterium | reverse complement strand
CATTTTTTCGGGGTATTATTGGAGCCGTTAATGCGGCCACTATTTAACGTGCCGGGGATTGGCGCCTTCGCGCTTTCGATGGGTTTGGCCGCCGGCTATCCGATGGATGCCGTGATTACCGGAAAATTTCGGCGTAACGGCTTGTGTACCCGGGCCGAGGGAGAACGGTTACTTTCATTTACCAATACCGCCGACCCGTTATTTATGTTTGGCGCGGTGGCAGTGGGAATGTTTCACCGGCCCCAATTGGGAGTGGTCTTAAGCGCCGCCCATTATTTGGCCAGTTTTACCGTGGGATTTTTGTTTAAGTATTATCGCGGCGGCGAAACTGCGGCGGGAGTAGAAGCGGAGCCAATCCGGACGGCTGGTATTTGGCGCCGGGCGATGCGTTCCTTGTTTCAAGCCCGTCGGGAGGACGGCCGTCCTTTTGGAAAGTTGATGGGAGATGCGGTTCGGGAATCAATAAGTACTTTACTCTTGATTGGCGGTTTTATCATGCTTTTTGCGGTATTGGTGGCGCTTTTGAAGACCTTGGGCCTGATGAAACTGATTGAGGCGCCGTTAGGCGGGATTTTAAGCCTGTTCGGGCTTGATCCGAGTTTAGCGGCGGCTTTATTTAACGGGATTTTAGAAATTGACTTGGGGTCAATGACTGCCAGTCAAACCAATGCGCCATTGGCGGACCAGGTGGTGGTGGTCAGTTGGATTATTGCCTGGAGCGGTCTGTGTGTCCACGGACAGGTCGCCAGTGTGATCCATGATACCGATATCCGGATGCGTCCTTATCTAATCGCCCGCTTACTGCAAGGGTTTTTGGCCGCCGGTTACAGTTGGTTTTTATTGGGGCCGTTGGCGCCGGTCTGTGCGACGGTAACGCCGCATCTACCGGCGGTTGGGGAGGGCGCCAACCTGTTGAACCGGTGGGTTTTATCCGGGATGCAGATGTTGGCGGTATTGGGATTGTTGGCATTTGGAGTTTTATTGGCCTGGTTGTCAAAGCATTACACGGTAGTGCGGGATCAAAGCAAATAGCGATTCTGTTTTGCATATATATATTAATCAAAAAGGGGGTAAAGGTGTGAATAGTTTGGAAGCGTTAACCCGGATTATCTGGGGGGAAGCGGAAGCGGAAACTTTAATGGGGAAATTGGGTGTCGGGGCGGCTATTTTCAACCAAAGCCAGGCGACGGGAAAATCGATTTTACAGGTTATTCAGACGCCGGGACAGTTTGAAGCCTATGCAAATCAACGTTTTTGGCGGGTTTCGTATCATTCGCGTCGGCCGATGGTAGTGGAAGCCCGCCGGGCGGCGGCTTCAGTGTTGCAAGGCGTGGACCCGGTTTGGGGTAAAACCCATTTTTGTGCGTTTCAAAAAGATCCTTGCCGGTGGCATTACCGTCAAAGCCCGCCGTTGCAATTCCTCGGCAGGCATCTGTTTGTCCGGGCCAGGATGTTAAGAAGGCGTTGGACCGGTAGACGTTGGTAAAGGGGTGAAAATGAGTTGACAGTTAACAGGGACAGTGGACAGTTTAAACCAATTTTCATTTTTTTTTTGCGCCTGAAGTGGAGCGGAAGGCATGTTCGTTAGCGTGAAAATAGGCGAGAGGGATGAGGAGTGAGTAAGATTCATTTTCATTTGTGGTGAAGGGATGTGGGTGAATGATTAATACAGTTCATTATAGTTTAAGGACGGCTTCTTTTACAGGCAATCGCCTTAACGCGGTGGTGACCTACGAGGTATATTATGACCGGGCGCGGGGAATTGTCTATAATGTCGGGTTACAGGCATATCCCCGGGAGGGCGCCGCCAATCTGGAGCTAATATGGCAGGCTAAAATTGTCAACTTAAATGAGGGCCGGCGGCTGGAATATGACTTTTTAAAGCGGATTTACTACCAAACCGCCCAAACTGTCAAAGTGGAAAGCGCTTTAATCAATCTGCAGGAGGATCTGACCAAATTTGTACGGTGTAACCAGGCGAAGCCGGTCAAGGAACTCGATAGCGCCGGGATTCGTTATCCGGGCAAACGCCTTGCGACCCTGACGATCTGGTATGATGCGCAACAATTTTTGCCGGTCCGGCGCGAAAACCGGGAACGGGGCCATCTCATCCGGGATGAATTTGTTTACCATTCAATTAATGAACCGTTGGCTCCGGAACTGTTTACTCTGGAAAGGCCGACCGATGCCATCGCCGATTTTAATTTATACCCTGAGCCGCCGACTTTATCGCGTTTTGAATGCCCGCCCGACGCCAATGATCCGCAATACGGGATTTATCTTGAAACTTTTATAGCCGAATTGCAGCGCTTTGTGATGTTAAATCAGTGGGAATATGGACCGTTGGCAACGCTCAAATTGCCGTGGTTAACCGAAATGCCCTTGACGATTTATCGGGCGAAGAACGCTGAAACCTTACCCCCGTTGGTGGGAGTGGTGGACCCGCCGCTGCAAAACAGGACCTATTTTTTTATTGACTATGATTTTCTGGGTTATGTGGTGACCGGTTTCACCCAAGATCCGTATAACCTCGACGAATATAAGCAACTGCCGTTGTCGGCGACGTTATCCTTCACCGAATTGGCGCCGCTTTATCAGGCGCCTTCGTTAGAAAAAGAGGCGGCCGTGAATAATTTTGTAACTTCGGTCCGGAGCAATGATTATCTGATTAACACTTTTGAGATGGGCGGCAAATACTTTGACCTGATTGTCAAAAACTTTAGTTTTCATGAGAATGAAGGATATTTATTGCTTAATCTTTATGGAAAAGAATATTGGGACAGCGCTAATATGGAGGCGATGTTTCAATATGTGGTGAGCGGCCGGATGCATGACGCCCATACTACTGCGATTATCATTTATACCCTGAATGTTTTAAAACGGATGGGGATCTATCGTAACGTCCTGATGCCTTCATATCCCGAAGAACCGCTATTTGAGTCAACCGCCGGTCAGCAATAAGCCAATCAATTGCTATCGGACCACAGCCAAGCGGCCTTCCCTTTTGGCCTGCGGTTTTCCGCTTTCCGTCCTTTCAAACCGGGGTGAATGAGCAATTGTAATACTGTTAAGTAGGACCTCCCAGGTTTTTGCCGTCGCGGGAGGTTTTTGTTTTAACCGGTACTCCGCCCGGGGAATCACTACAGTCAGTTCGTAAGGAATATCCGGCGGCAAATCGCGACTGACTTTAATTTCAAGTCCCGGCAATTTGACACGGACAGTATCGGTCCCAAGATGTGGTTGGCATAGACGGTTTAGGAGTCGGATCAATCCAGGTCGCCATTTCGTCGCAAGACCCATTGTACGCCACCTCGTTTTATTTTGTATAGGATATGTCTGCGAAAAGAAGATGTGTCAGGATTAGGTAATATTTTTCTAATGTTACTTTTTTTGAGATGGCGCGGCAAATTATCATAATAATTATTGACCTTAATCGTAATGCGGGTTATTATAAAAAAAGTTAAAAAAATGATATGGTAAAAAAAACAATGCAAGGAGTGGAATGAATGGCGGAAATCACCTATGAAATCAAAAAGCATTTGGGGGTTTTGGGTAAAGATTACCGCGGCTGGACCAAAGAAGTCAATCTGGTGAGCTGGAATAACCGTCAACCCAAGCTGGACATCCGTGACTGGGACCCGGACCATGCCAAAATGGGCAAAGGAATTACTTTAAGCGCGGAAGAAGTAATGAAGTTAAAGGTTATGCTTGA
>JASFQO010000372.1:0-3716 GCA_050115405.1 Bacillota bacterium | reverse complement strand
GGTGGCCTACGCCATTTTGACCGAATCCACTTTGAGTTTTCTCGGTTTGGGAGTCCAGCCGCCTCAGTTCAGTTGGGGCAGTATGCTGACCAGCGCCCAGGATCTGGTATTATTGAAGGAAGCGCCCTGGATGGCGATCTTCCCGGGTTTAGCCATTTTCACCACCGTACTTTGCATTAATTTCTGCGGCGACGGCCTTCGCGACGAACTCGATCCCAAACTTAAGAATACCCATCGTCAAACATGATTTTAATCGTTTCCTAAAGAAAGTGGTGAATTTTTTGTCAGATAATTTACTTGAGATCCAAAATCTCCGAACGATTTTTCACACTTACGACGGTGAGCTTCGGGCAGTGGACGGAGCCGACCTGACAGTGGGACGGGGCGAAGCCCTTGGTATCGTCGGTGAATCCGGTTGCGGGAAAAGCGTTGCTTCCTTAAGCATCATGCGGCTCATTCCCGCTCCGCCGGGAGCAATCCATGCCGAACGGATGAATTTTAACGGAAAAGATCTCTTAAGTCTGACTGATCAGGAGATCCGGAAAATCCGGGGCAATCAAATCGCCATGATCTTTCAGGAACCGATGACTTCGTTAAATCCGGTCTTTACCATAGGAGACCAAATCGGCGAAACCCTCATGCTACATCAAGGTTTAAACAAATCGGACGCCCGAAAAAAAACAATCGATCTCTTAACCAAAGTGGGAATCCCGGCAGCCGCAAAACGGGCGGACGACTACCCGCACCGGCTCAGTGGCGGGATGCGCCAACGGGTAATGATTGCAATGGCCCTGGCGTGCGCTCCGTTATTATTAATCGCCGACGAACCCACTACCGCCCTGGACGTCACCATCCAAGCGCAAATCCTCGACCTGCTCCGTCAGTTACAGCAGGAACTGGGAATGGCAATCATCCTGATCACCCACGATCTCGCGGCAGTTGCGGACTTGGTCAAACGAGTGGTGGTAATGTACGCCGGGATCGTTGTCGAAGATTCGGCGGTCACTGATTTGTTTACCCGGCCTTTACATCCTTATACTCAAGGGTTAATAGCGGCAATCCCCCGTCTGGATGTGGAAGCGGAATGGCTTAATGTCATTCCGGGAGGCGTTCCCAATCCGCTGCATCTCCCTTCGGGGTGCAGGTTTCATCCCCGTTGCAGGCGATGCATGGCTCAATGTCGGGTGGAAAAACCGCCGATGTTTCGACTCGGCCAACGAATGGTCCGCTGTTGGCTTTATCAAGGAGGGAATAACCAATGAGTACTTTGTTGGAAGTACAAGATTTAAAAAAATATTTTCCCACCGGCCAGGGTTGTTTACACGCGGTGGACGGTGTCGGTTTTCGGGTGGAAAAGGGAGAAACTTTAGGTTTGGTCGGCGAAAGCGGGTGCGGAAAATCCACCTTGGGGCGGACCATTTTACGCCTATATTCGCCAACGGCAGGAATAATCCGGTTCAACGGCGCCGATATCACCCGGTTCTCCCCAAAAAAGCTGCTGCCGTTTCGTCGCCGGATGCAAATCGTGTTCCAGGATCCTTTCGCATCGTTAAACCCCCGTTTAACCGTTGAACAGGCCCTATCGGAACCGCTTAAGGTTCACGGCCTGGCTCCGGCGAAACCGGAAATTCTCGACCGGGTGGTCCGCCTGCTCTCCATGGTCGAACTCTCCCCCGCCCATCTCCGTCGCTACCCCCATGAATTCTCCGGCGGGCAGCGGCAACGGATCGTGATGGCCCGGGCATTGGCGCTAGATCCGGAATTAATCGTCTGCGATGAACCGGTCGCGGCATTGGATGTTTCCATTCAGGCCCAAATCATCAATCTCCTCAAGGAACTCCAAATCAAACTGGGGTTGACTTATATATTTATCGCGCACGACCTGAGCGTGGTCAAGCATATCAGTCACCGGGTCGCCGTAATGTATTTGGGAAAAATTGTGGAAATCGCCGCCAAAAACGATTTATACAGCCGGCCGTTACATCCTTATACCCAAGCCTTGCTTTCGGCAGTCCCTTCGCCCAACCCGCAAACCAAAAAAGAGCGGATTATTTTAAACGGCGATGTTCCCAGCCCGCTTTACCCGCCCTCGGGTTGCCGGTTCCATACCCGGTGTCCCCAGGCTTTTAAACGCTGTATTAAGGAAGAACCTATGCTGCGAACGGTTGACCCGGTGCATTCGGTGGCTTGTCATTTGACAGAATAAATATACCCATACGTTTCACCGCATATTGGTCATGTCCGGCAGTCTTCTCCAAAATAACCAATGAGCGTCCGGCGCCGGTACTACTGAATACGTAATTATTGCAACTCACCCTGGTTTATAGACAAGTTACCATCCATGCTCTTGTAAAAATTATACTTACGGATATATACTGTTCGTAGAGACGGGGGTGCTTAATGAAGGTGAAAATTAAAGTTGAAAATATTCCGGAGGGAAGTGAACCGGAAATAATTATCCGCAGCAATGAATTGGATGACTCAATCTTAAAGTTGATCGACTTATTAAAGTCCAATACCAAAAAATTGATCGGATTTAATAATTCCAAGATCCACCTGATTGAGATCACCGAGGTCTTTTACTTTGAGGCGGTCGATAATCGCGTGTTTATTTATTGCCAGGATACGGTTTACGAATCCCGGCTAAAATTATACCAGATTGAAGAGGAATATGATAATTGGGATTTATTCAGGGCCTCCAAATCCTTCATTCTCAATCTTAATAAAATCGAATCGCTCAGCCCGGCGTTTAACGGCAGGTTTGAGGCGTTACTTAAAAACGGCGAAAAGGTAATAATTTCCCGCCAGTACGTCCGGTTTCTCAAAAAAAAGTTAGGTGTATAAGGGAGGTTTCGTAATGAAATTTAGTGAGCTTTTGAAATTTTTACTCAAAAGTTTTTTTAACATCTTTACCGGTTCCATGCTTGGGGCGACTATTTTTCTGACCGTCTTCGCAATCAAAAAGGTCGATACCTCATTATTATGGCAGATAACCCTGATCTCATTCGTGGCGGCCCTGTTTACGCTTGTCTTTTACTCCAAGCACGAAATCAGCGGAAAGTCTCACCTATTCCGAAGCGCGCTGCACTTTCTGCTGATTTTCGGGTTACTCGTCGGTTCGGCCTATTTCTTCCGCTGGTTCAGCTTTGCTAATCACTACTTCGTATCATTTTTCATTGCCCAGTTTGTGCTTATTTATGTCTTAGTCACGCTAAGCTGTTATTTCGTCAACTACTCCCAAGCAAAGCAGCTTAACCGAAAACTGACTGAATATCAAAGAAAAAGGAGCGAAAAGCTTGAATAATGGGGTCTATATTCCGGTTGGGGTTTTAGCGCAGCCCGTCCGGAATTTTATCAAATGTATGCCGGTTTTTTATAGCGCCTCCCTGATGCGGGAGATATTTATGGCCGACCCGATCGCTATTGTTTTTAAAGGCGCTCCGGAAAATGTAGTTGCAAATTACCTCCAGGAAATGGGGGTAATTATTCACTGGAATGATATTTTAGTTTCGAATCGGATCAAAATAGCCATCATTTTGGTAGGTGGAGCCTCGCCTTTGGGCCGTCCTGCCCCCTAGAAACCTAGCTAGTTTCGACACATCAGACTAGATCCTTCCGCTTCGGAAACCGCATACAGCGGCAGGTTGACCAGCCAATCCTCTTTTTGGTAATCGGCCATCGAAGTCCGGATGGCCAATTTGGGCTGAAATTTTTCA
>JASFQO010000371.1:0-3736 GCA_050115405.1 Bacillota bacterium | reverse complement strand
GATAGTTTGTCAGGCAAAGGATAAATGGGGATTAGTCGCTCGAAACGGCAAAGTGGTAATCGAACCGCAATATGATCAGATTAAGGATCTTACTAGAAATTTAACAGCCTATAGATTCAACGATAAGTGGGGCGTTATTGATAAGCGCGGGAAAATTCTAATTGAACCGCGTTTTGATCAGATTACCCATTTTTATGAAGAATGGGTAATCTGTGAGGTTAACGGCAAAGAGGGTGTTATTGATGAAAATGGAAAAGTAATTATTGAACCCCGGTTTGATGGATTTGAGTATATAAATGGCGCCAAAAAAGATCTAATAAAAGCTAATGTTGGTAATAAATATGGGATAATTGATCTTCAAGGTAAATCCCTGACACCATTTTGTTATGACCAGATCAATTATAATAGACTCGGGTTGAATGGTTTAATGGATGTTTACAGCGATAATAAAATCGGTTTTATTAACAAATCCGGAAAGTTAATTATCCCAGCGACATATATCGCTGTCTCACGCCCTAAAAATGGTGCTGCTCAGGTGTGGATTGCAGATAACATGTCCGGCTCAATCGATCTATCCGGGAATCTCCTTTTAAATTTATCTTCCGGTGCGGTTTTAAAAGGGTTCTTCCAAAAGGGACGCTGGGGTGTTAGCAGTTTAAAAAATGAAATTATCATTGAAGCGAAGTTTGATGCAATTATCGGCTTTGCCAAAGATTTAGCACGAGTCCGGATCAATGACCGCTGGTGGATACTTGACTTAAAAACCCGAAATGTGGTTGGCAGGGGGTATGATTTAATTGCGGACTTGTCAGGTGGGTTAGCTCCGGTGAAAATCGATGATAAATGGGGTTTTCTTGGCGTAAACGGGAGGGTGGTAATTGAGACTAAATATGAAGAGGTAAAACATTTTGGGAAGAAACTCTATTGTGTCAAAGTTGATGACCTGTGGGGTATAATCGATACCGGAGGCCAATATGTGGTTAAGCCTGAAATTGATGAAATATATATTGAGAAAGATGATTTGGCAACGGCGAGTATTGCCGGGGTCAGCAAGCAGCTTTGGGTCCGAGTTAATAAATCCGGCCAATTATGGATTGAAGAAAAGGAGATTATTAAGGCTAAATCCGTTCTTTATAATAAGGGCGGCTGGTTATAACCAACATTGACGCGCAGCGAGACTTTGGTAATTTCTTTAATTTTATTGAAATTCTTTATATTATAGTATAAAATAAAGAATAGAAATGATTTAAAAGGAGGAGTAATCTTGAAAGCACCCACTGACAACCGGAATCTCGCCGAATACAACATGATCCCGGTCAGTACACAAGGTCAGGTGACACTCCCAAAGCCGATACGGGAACGACTCGGACTAAAAACCGGCAGCCCGGCCCGGGTTAACTTTATTATGAAAGCGGATGGGACAATCGTCATTGAACCGGTGCCAACTGCGGGAAGTTTATTTGGAATTCTGGAAGCGGAGTTTAAGGCTAAGGGCATTAAGCCAGTTGATTCGTACGCAGTAAGAGAGGAGATTATGAATGAACGGCTTAGAGAACTCGGGTATTCCCCGCAGGATAATTGACACAAATATCATCATACGCTATTTGACAAGGGATATTCCCGAACGAGCCATGAAGGCTTGTCGGCTCTTTATGCAAGCCCAAGACAATGAATTCGTATTGTTGATCCCTGAGGTTGTTTTCGTTGAGGTTATACATGTTTTGACAAAGATGTACCATTTGGATAAAAACAACGTAGTTAATTCGATACGTGGGCTCATCAAATTACCGGGGGTGGAGACGATTACGCCTTACAATACAGTGATTCAGGCGCTCGATAACTATGAATCAACCAATGCTCCGTGGCCCGACGCTTTAATTGCTGCCCATGCAGCTCATCAAGAACCGCCGGAAGTTTATTCATTTGATGCCCATCTTGATAAGTTTGGCGGAATCGTGAAATTGGAACCTTAATCTTAAAATAAAGATAATCTTAATTTAATTTGAATGATTTAGTAATTCGTGATTTACCTTTGGGCGATATCGGAACGATGAATTTTAGTGAAGACGGCAACCGGTTGATTGGTCGCCATGAAAAAAGCAGGGGGGAAGTCTCTATAATAATTTTGAAGGAAACGGGCCGTCCCCGCCGAGGATCATTTGATTCTCCGGGAGACGGTCCGTTGTTGCATTTGGGATGATGGGGTCATGCTTGTTAGCAACGATCAGGCTGCGAAAGTTCTGTTATTCTTTTTTTAGACCTTATTTCTTAATTTTCAGATACGCTTTCCTGTCGTTAATCACTCGCTGACCACCCATTTTCAGGTATTCCCGCACTAATCGGTCATAGGTCCGGTCAAACTCAGCCGGTTTGACAACGAGCGATTTGACGAAAATCTCCGCTTCTTTTTCATACAGGGACCGTTTCAGCTTGGCTTCGGACTCGATAGGATATTTTGGTATCTGATATGTGTCCCCGCTAACCGACATTTTATAGGATTGAATCCATTCTTTTTCAAATCCGGGGCACCCGAACGCTCCGGCCCGGATATTTTTTTTCGTATTGCCAAAGTCCTTGCCATTCACGATCAGGGCGATATCGGTGGTCAGTCTCTTCGGCCCGTCCACTAAAATATTGACGGGTACTCCTTGACGCAGTTTTTTATAATGAATCCCTTTCTTGCCGTTTACCAGGAAATCCCGGACAGCGGGTTTGGCCATCCAGTTTAAGTATTTGATGGCTTCCGCCACTCTTTTGCTGGATTTGGGGATCAAAATATAGAAACCGTATTTATCGTAGACCATTTTATAATGTTTACCCCGGCTGTTGACAAAAGGATCGCAAGGGACCAATTGCGCTCCGGGGACATTTTTCTTAAGTTCGGTAACCAATCCCGGCGTAATCCGGTATGGAAAGTCGAAATTGTTAATGAAATAACCGATTCGGCCTTGCTGAATATCCTTTTTATACGTGGCGGAGTCCTTGTCCAGGGCGAATTCCGGACTGATTAATCCCTCATTGTAAAGTTTGTTCATAAAACGCATGCCGTCCTTAAAACCGGGCATCAACCAATCCGGCAGGTATTTGGACTCATTCACGGTCATCTTCTTTTTGAAAGAATCCAAGAGCAGTCGCGAACTCCAGATAATGTTTTGGACATCGGTTAACAATCCGAACGGAATGGTCCGGGATCCCATTTTACCGGGGTCTTTCTCCTTAAAAGCCTTCATGGTCCGATACCATTCCTGGGTGGTTTTCGGCAGGGGCAGTCCCAGCTTATCCAGCCAATCTTTGCGGATGAACCCGTTAAGGGCCCCATATAAGGCGCGTTTGGACGGTATAGCGTATTGACGACCGTTAAATACTCCCGCTTTCAACACGTCTTTACCCAAATATTTTTTCAGCCTTTTCCCGTATTTGTTAAGTGGCGCTGTTAACTCGGTCAGACCGCCGTAGCGGACATAGTTATATACCGTAAACAAATCGTAAGTAAACACGATATCCGGGGCGTCATTGGAAGCCATCAAAATATTTAACTTATCGATTTCTTGCAGCCGGATCACCGGGATAAATTTCATCTTAATATTGTTTGGCGTACCAAATTGTTTCTGAATCCAGCGGGTCCAATAGTTGTTATCCGGCTGATAACCCGGGGTCGCCCGGTCGAAAACCTCCACTTTCAGTTCGACCGGAGGCTTTTTGGCCGCGCCGCATACGCCGGTTACCCCAAACACCA
>JASFQO010000370.1:0-3739 GCA_050115405.1 Bacillota bacterium | reverse complement strand
CGACGCCTCCGGTCGGTCTGGTCGGATGGTGTCATTGACGTCCTGGAAGGCTTTCTTTCTAACTTGCTTTTTCAGCATTTATATTTTTGAGTCAGAGAACCGTCCCCTGAATTGAGTTCGTGGCAAGCGGTTGGCATCTTTCCTTAGCTTGCGTTATGAGGGCGTTGACTTCGGCAATCGCTTTTTCTAAAGCCGTCATTTGGGATAATGGGACATTATAATTGAGAAAAAGGTCTTCCAGACCATGGACAATATGATGCAATTGAGTGCTCGCGATAATAAAATCGTTGAATTTCTTGCTTTGACTGGCGTTTTGTAATTTTTGAATATCTTTGCGGATGAAATCGATCACTTGATCCGGTGTAGGAAAAGCGCCGGCGCCGATCGGGTAAGGTAAGATTCTTTGTAAATAATATTGGTTTTTAGCATTAAGATTGAAGATATAAAGGACTTCCATCTCTTTAATGATAAATTTAACATAAAAAAAGATTCCGTGGACAATAGTAACTTTAGCCCCCATTTGGGTTAAGAGCATATTTAATTTGGCTTGGTGTGTAGAATTTAAATTCATTGTGTATTCCCCCGCAAATAAAATTTATCCAATCCTTAGTATTAGTATATCAAATATCTACATAAAGTGGGACCGGCCGAAAAAAATATTTAGCGTAGATAAAAGAGCGTCAAATAAAATGTAGCCAGAATAATTGAAATGATCATTAATGGAAATCCGATTTTAATAAATTGTTTGAAAGATAACTTGTAGCCATATTTTTCGGCGATTCCAGCCACAACGACATTGGCTGAAGCTCCGATCAAGGTGCCGTTTCCGCCCAGACAAGCTCCTAATGAGACGGCCCACCATAATGGAGCGATATGAGTATGGCCGGTTTCACCAAGCGCCTTAATCAGCGGAATTAAAGTGGCTACAAACGGAATGTTATCTAAAAAGGAGGATGCTAAAGCTGCCAACCATATAATGAAGATGCCGGTAAGCAAAATATTGCCTTTTGTTAAGTTTAAAAGAAAAACCGCCATTTGGTTAATGAGTCCAACCGCTTTTAAACAACCCACCATGATAAAAAGACCGGCAAAAAAGAAGATGGTCGGCCATTCCACACAATGAAAAATTTCATCGACATTTTCCTTACTGAGTAAAAGTAAGATGGCGGCGCCGCTTAATGCAACCAAAGCCGATGGATAGTGAAACTGTTCGTGAAAGAAAAATCCCAGCATAACCAATGCCAGTACCAAAAGGCATTTTTTTAAAAGCGTTCTATCCTTAAGCGACTTTTTTTCGTCAAAAGTCATGATTTTAGCTTGGTGTTGGGCGTCGACGATTAATTTTTTGCCGTACAGTACTTTGAGAATAAACATGGTCACTATGAAAATCACCAAAATAATTGGACCTAAATTGAGTAAAAAGTCAATAAACCCCAATTCGGTGGCGCTCCCGATCATGATATTCGGAGGGTCACCAATCAAGGTGGCGGTCCCTCCGATGTTGGAGGCGACGATTTCCGCGATTAACAAGGGAATTGGGTCAATTTGTAAAACTTCGGTAATTACCAGGGTCATTGGCGCCATCAAGAGAACTGTGGTTACATTATCCAAAAAGGCGGAAGTGATTGCGGTGATGATTGCAAATAAAAACATTATTTGCAAAGGGTTGCCTTTTGCTTTTTTAGCCGAGAAAATGGCCAGATATTCAAACACTCCGGTGTTTTTAAAGATCGCCACAATAACCATCATCCCAATTAAGACGCCGATGGTGTTAAAGTCAATAAACTCGATTGCATCATGAGCCGGTACAATTCGCAGCAGTAAAATCAAGCAAGCCCCTGAAAGCGAGGCTACTGTCCGGTTGACTTTTTCAGTCATGATTAAAAATAAAGCGACAATAAAGATGACCACAGAAATGATTTCATGCCAGTTCATGGAATACCCCTTTGCTGATTGTATTAATAAACGATAGTAAATACTATTATGAGCGGTTAAGATTACAAATCAGTTTTAAAAGTATTTTTTTTTCTTTAAAATGAGTCAAGGAACCGTTTCCTGACTCACTCTTTACTTTTCCAACAATCAACTGTAAAATTAAGATCAAACGTTATTCAAATGCAGTTATACCATTAATAGGAGTGACCAAAAACATGATCCACGACCTGATTTATAAAAACCGGACCTACCGGCGGTTCTACCAGGATGAACCGATTGGACGGGAGGTTTTGGAGGAATTGGTCGACTTGGCCCGGGTGTCTTCCTCCGGCGCCAACTTGCAGCCGCTTAAGTATATCTTGGTTAATGAGACGGAACGGAGCCGGTTGATCTTCCCGCATTTAAGATGGGCCGGTTACTTGAAGGACTGGGACGGGCCCGAGGAGGGCGAACGGCCGGCCGCCTATATTATTATCCTGGGCGACAGGGAAATCAGTACCAACTTTTTCTGGGACCACGGGATCGCCTGTCAGAGCATTCTCATGGGCGCCTGTGAAAAGGGGCTGGGCGGCTGTATGCTGGGCCAGGTTGACTGGCGGGGATTACGGAGCGCCTTAAAGATTCCGGATCGCTATGAGCTTTTGACGGTCATTGCTTTGGGTAAGCCCAAAGAGACAGTCGTCCTGGAGGAAGTTGGCGTTTCCGGGGATATTAAGTATTGGCGCGACGCCCAGGGCGTCCATCATGTCCCGAAACGGAAATTGCAGGAAATCATCTTAAATATCTAATTCATTTACATTGAAACAACAGCTGAGAAAAAATTAAAATTATGGGGCGTCGCACCGCCCCATAATTTGTCACAAGGTTTCCGCGAGTGTTTTTCATTGCCAATCCCGGCGTAAATATCTATTCGCCTCATTAGCTTCGCCTTAGCTCGTTTAGCTTTTTCCCCGTTTAAGTGTGCTTTTTATCTGATTTTATGGTTAATGAGCAAACTACATAATTTTTGCTTGACACAATGATCTTCATGTGCTATTCTAAAAATGAATTTAGTAGTATTTTTACTACAAAATATTGTTTTTGATTTCGGTTGATTAATTTAGTTTGTATGCCGATGAAGGTTTTTACGGCGTATAATGGTTGGTTTTCAAATGTAGTAAAAGTTCTTAAAGTAATTCGTGTATTAAAAGTACAATGTTTTTTTGTAATTAAACTACAAAAGAGGTGGTGAAATTTTTCGCGTCCCTGTTCATCGGAAGTGAAACTACTATACCATATTACCGGGGCTATAGTAAAAACTAGCTATCAACAATTTGAATCTTAATAATGGAGGTTAAAGGAATGATTAAAGGGAATTTAGTACCGAACATAACTATTTTTGATGAGAAAGGCAACATTGACAAAGCCAAAACCGAGTGGCATATGCGCTGGATGTTTGAAAAAGGCGTTAATGGCTTATTTATAACCGGTTCTTACGGCGCGGGTCCCATAATGTCTGTTGCCGAAAGAATTGAAGTCTATCAAATGGCCAAGAAAGTGGCTGGTGAATTTGATAATATAAAGTTAATTGCGCATGCTGGCGATATTAATACTGTAAATGCAGTTAAATTGGCAAAAGCTGCCGAAGATCTTGGAGTGGATGTCATTGGGGCGGTTCCTCCTTATTATTATAAATTTGATGAAGCCGATGTAATCAAGTATTATCAGGCGATTATCAGCGCGGTAAAAACGCCGGTGTATGCTTATAATAATCCGGGGACAACCAGATTTACGTTTACGTTGGACACAGTAAAAAGGCTGCAGG
>JASFQO010000369.1:0-3743 GCA_050115405.1 Bacillota bacterium | reverse complement strand
GCGGGAACGGGTTATGCCCAGGGGCAGCAATTTGTAACCGCCGCCGAATATCAGTGGGTTTATGATGCAATGCAACTTTTCGCCAGGCAAGGTTATATCGCCAATTATCCGCAGGAATGGGTGAAATCCGGTCATGATCTGTCCCGGATCGAAATCGCTTATTATATCAAACAACTGTTGGAAAGAAGTTCCCTGAAATCTCAGCCGCAGCAGTTGGAGTTTCCGCTTCAGACGGTGGAATTGGTTCAAAAATTGATGGAGGAATTTGCCGCGGAACTGGCCGCGTTGGGGATCAATACTACCGACATTGAAAAAATCAGTCCCAATCTGACTGTCCCGGCCCAAAAACCGACCGATTATCAAGATTTGGATCTGGTAATCGGCCCCGTAACCAGCGTTTGTGAAAGTAAAAGTTCGTTGCCTTGTTACTACTTCGGACAATACTATACGGCGCTGCAACGCAAGGAATTTGTTTTTTTACCCGCCGAATATGTGGCCCCCGGCGATTTTAACTTATTGGAAAGCGGAGTCAATGATATTAACGTGGTCTATCAGTTGGGCCTGAAAGCGAAACAATTGTATCTAATTATGAAGGGTAATTTACCGGTTCAAGATAAGTCGGCGGTAGCGGGGTATTATCTGTTTCCCCTGGCCGATCGGATTGAAACGACGAACCGGGGCGACGCTGCCTTGGGTAATTCGATTTTGACTTTGGTGGATGAAGTAAGACAATTGAAACAGGTGGACAGTATTCAGCGCATGGAAGGCCGGGTTTCCCTTAACGGTTATTTAAAACTGGAAACCGGAATGAAGCAAAGAATCTTTGGCGGCAATATCAACCAGGGAGTCAGGATCGGAAGTTTGTTGGTGTATTCCGACAATCCTGCGGTCAAGCCGAAATCCGGAGTGAATGACTTCGGTTTGCCGTCTTACAGCCCTCACCAGTCTAATGCGGTTGATTGGGATGTCTTGCAACAAAATGATCTGGACGCGCTGCAGATTAATATCAAGGGGTCGCTCAACCTGACCCGGCAGACGGCGGTTTATGGCGGAATCGACTTGCTTTATCAAGAATCACCCGACAAATCGTTGTTTGAGGATATATTGCTGCCGGAGACCAAATACAGCGCAGGCGTTAATTACCGGATGAGCAATTACTGGAAACTGCTTTCCTATCAATCTTTTGTCAATTCCAGCTCAGAGTGGTTAAGTACTACCTCCTTGGGCGTCGAATATAAAGAATGGATTACTTTATGGCTGGCCTATCAAATGTTGGATTTTAAAACTGACCGCTTAACCGGTGTGATTACATTCCGATTTTAGGAGGAGCTAATGGCGCGTTGGGTAGGTATTAGTGGTCTTTTAATAATGTTGCTGGTAAATATCGGGGCGCCCGGGCAAACGGCGCAAGCCGTCGCAACCACTCGCAATCCCTTGATATGGTTGGGCGAGCTGGAAACCACCGTGACGGGCGCTATAGCGGACGGTAATTTGCCGGACCGTTTAGCCCGTTTTGAACAGATTATGGTCGGCCGAATCCGGGAAGGAAACCTGGTGCAGCGTTTAACCTATTTGGAGGCCTTGATCTATATCAATCAACCTTATGATATTGCCATCACCTATAAAGTCCAGGCTTTGGAATGGATTGTTTTTCAGCAGATATTTCCGGTCCCGCTGGAGCAGCGGGTCGCTAAATTGGAACAGATGCTTTTGGGGGCGAAGTTTGCCGGACCGTTGGCCAGTCGGATTGAGAAATTGATTAGTCAGGTATTTCCAGGGGGGACAGTAGAGGCGCATTGGGTAAGTATCCCGGAAGGATTGCCGGTCCGGGTGAAACTTTTAGATAAGATCAGCTCAAAAAAGGGACGAGTCGGCGATACCTTTCGTTTTAGTGTAATGGAAACGGTAATTCACGATGGGATGGTAGTGATCCCGAAAGGAGCGCAAGGCCGGGGCTCAATCGTTAAGTTGACCCGACCGCGGAAATTGGGAATTGATGCCCGGTTGATGTTGGATTTAAAGGAGATTCGGGCATTGGACAGCACTTTGATCCCTTTGGCATATGGAACGAAGACATCCCGTCCCCAGCAATTGGCAGTAGGGGCCAGCGCCGCGGGGATGTTGATCCTGGGACCGGGCGGAATTGTATGTGGCTTGGCGGTGAAGGGGAAAGAAAAAACTATCCCGGTAGGCACCGAATTTCAGGCCCAAATCAGTCAGCCGGTACGGCTCTATACTTTAGCGTTTTAAATCGGGTCAATCAAAACAGGGGGTCGAATGCAATTAGTCATAAAGTGAAATTGGGGATGGCTTTGGTTTTAGTCCTGCTGTTGCAGGCGTTACTGGTTACAACCGTCCTGGCGACTGATGATCTGCAGGTCCTGCTGGATGCCGACGACGGCATCGATTATGATATGAGGCAAAATATCACCACGGCCCGCAAAAATGTCCGGTTGACCCGCGGTGATTTATTAATTTTAGCTGATCAAATTATCTATTATGGCCGGACCGGAATCGTGGAGGCGAGCGGTCATGTTGTTTATAAGGCCGGGACGACCGAATATAAGACTGATTTTTTGCGCTATAATGTGTTAAACAATACCGGAAAATCAGAAGCGTTTAAGGCCGTGGTTGCCGGTGAACCGCGCAATTTCAACATTACCGGCCAGGCAGTCACCATCAACCCCGCCGGCGCTTCCGAACTGTCACAGGTAAAGATTACCCGCTGTCCCAAAGCTCATCCCCATTATCTATTTTCCGCCGCCCGGGTCGAATTAAACGGACGCCGGGTGAAGTTGAAACATGTGGTGTTGAAGATTATGGGTATTCCCGTATTATACCTGCCGGTGCTAATCTTTTATACAGATTGCGGTCTGCCTTTACTGATGCCGGGGTATGACGAGGACGACGGCTATAATTTAAAATATCAATTTATGTTGGACGATACTCCCAAACGGGAATGGAACTTAAAAGGGGAATTTTCCGGCCAAGGCGACGCCAATTGCGGTTTTGAGCTGAAGACCAAATCGGGTCAGATGCGGAATCGGACTGAATTGCTTTATTATTACTGGCACGATTCCTTGAAATTCTCCAATAGTTTTATTTATGAGACACCGTTATTCAAGGCGACGCTGGATGGTTCTAAGGAATTTCAGGAAGATAAAGAAGCGCAATTGGGCCTGACCTTAACCAGAAAATACTGGCAATCCCCATTGGGTGAGTGGCAAGCCGGTCTTTTAATCCGGCGGGTGTTGGCGGAGGATGGCGGCGGCGAAACTTACGGCGGAACCTACTCCGGGATTTGTCTGGATTATAAGCCGCATCGAAATGTCAAATTGAGCCTGCTGGGGATCAAATCCCATACCGGCAACGATTACCGTGACCTGATGGAAGATTTCGGCGTCGGCGCCAATGCGCTTTATAACGTCAAAATCCCGCTACACCTCAAATATACTTTTGGTTTGAGCGGGAGCTATAACTTCAATGACGACCGCTGGTGTCACGAAATATATAGTATGACTTACAATGGTTGTTGTTTTCAACCTTATATCGCTTATGACCGGGCGGATCATTCCTGGAATTGGACTTTAAAAATAAAATTCTAAGCCTTAGTAAAGGCGATTCCTAAATAACGTATATATAATTATCACGTTTAAGTGGGAATTATTGATATTTTATTTAGGAATCGATATACCGGGTGGCGCCAAGACCGTCAAGGCTTCGGTTTCACTGACAGTCTTGAT
>JASFQO010000368.1:0-3753 GCA_050115405.1 Bacillota bacterium | reverse complement strand
CGCGCCGCTAATTGAGTAATCAGCTCCGCATCGGTGAAAACTTGTTTCACCCCGGTCTGCGCATCGTCAAAATTGCCTTTTACGGCAACCACATAAGTATTATCGCCTTCCTGGGTCACCATTTGCAAACGTTGGATGGCGCTGACGCCCTCTTCGGGAAAGAAGACCACAATCTTCGTACCCGGTACATTTTTAAAACCCTCTAAAGCGGCTTTGCCGGTATCGCCCGAGGTAGCCACTAAAATAATAATCTCCCGGGACTCGCCGGTCAAAACCCCGGCTTCGGCCATTAAATGCGGCAATAATTGCAAGGCGACATCTTTAAACGCGCAAGTAGGCCCGTGCCACAATTCCAAGATGTGGGTAGTGCCGTCCCAAGGGATGACCGGAGTTACTTCTTCATGGTCAAATTTCTCCGGGACAGCATAGGCGGCCGCCAACATTTTTTGCAAATCAGCCTGCGGAAAATCCGTCAAAAACAGGCTGAGTATTGTTGCGGCAACTTCCTGATAGCTTTTACCCTGCAACTGCCCGATGGTTGCCAAGGAAAGTTGGGGAATCGTCTCGGGAGTATACAGTCCGCCGTCCGGAGCAATCCCCTGCAAAATAGCGACTGCGGCGCTGACTGTGGCGCTGCCGCCCCTGGTACTGACATATTTCATTATCATCACCGCTTATATAAATATTTATGTTGCTGTGACTGCCTTAATAAAAGGTTCCTACCCTGTTTTCACAGTTAACGCCTATATCTTACCATATTTCCGGAGGACTTCCTAGCCTTTTCAACTAACTCTTGAATAAAACTTTAAAAATATTCTTAAAACGCAATTATTATCGAAAAATAATCATTTCCGTGTATTGGCTTGAGTATCGCCTGAATCCTTGAATGTTACCGAAAACTTTCTTTTTATATAAAATATACCATATTAATATAACTTTAACCCCTTGGTTATTATTTCAAAATATTTATCTGGTAATCTATAGATGTTGGACTAAATTAAAAGCCATTACAACTGTCTAAAGGAGGAAAGAGTAAATGCTGGCGATAAATCCCACTGAAGAATTAACTTATTATCTGATGCATAATAAAAGAATTTCTTTTCATTTTGGTGAAATTTCCCTGGGAGTTCAGAAATTGCTGGATGCATTAAAAAATAAAGGTTATATCGTCTATTTCAAGGTTGATTCTACCGAACCGGTCATCTTAAGTAATGAAGACTGTCGTCGGTTAGGGATTACTTTTGAACATCAGATCGTCACCAATAATTTTCATCATAACGAACATGCCTTACTGGAAGCTTGAAGTCAATAACCTTATTAAACTGCAAAAAGTGGTTTTCTTCAGCTTCCAGTCTCCGGGGTGAAAATTGATGCTATCAATTTTCACCCAATTCTCCTGCATTCCAGATAATAACGTTTTTCCGCAGCCGCGCCCATTGAAAAAGTTTTCCGGGGCAAAGCGCCATCCACAATGACGGTTTTAAACAAATCGGACTTGGCGATCGGCGGGAGAAAAAAGCCGATATTTCCCGGTTTTACGCCAAGCGCGGCGCCAACCGCAGCGCCGTGGATATAATCAACCATGCTTTCCGGATGTCCTCTTACCCAATCATCTAACAATTTTTGCACCGTCCCAACTGTCAAATTATGGCGCGGCCTGGCGACGGTGACTAATGTCGCGCCGTCTGCGGTTACCATCCCGAAGGTTTGGGAGCCGGGACGGCAACGGGTCCGCCGGGATAATTGTTCCAACATCACCGCTTCGTTTGGCGGGGTTTCTCTGGTTAAGCCGAGCGGCGCCAGGGTCTTAGTCAGGTAGGCGTTAAATGCGGCGCCAGACACCTGAAATAAGACGCGATGAATCGGTTCGAACTGCAGGCCGGGATCATGCAAATTTACAAGCTCGACCAAAGCATAGCGGGCCGGATGGCGTTCCCGGTCAATCTCCGCCCGGCCTTTCAATTTTTCCCAGACCGCTTTGGCGGTCGCCAGGGAATGATTACCATCGCCAACCGCAAATAACAAGGGGCTGGCCCCGTTTAATCCATACTTGCGATTAAAATAATCCGGCTCGGCCAGGCGGGTCAAAGCCCGGCTGACCGCAGTTAAAACAGCGGGATCATTAACTAGATAGCCGGTAACATGGCCTCCCCCAAGCAATAAATCGGTATCATACAATTTGGTTAATTGACCGGTTTGCGCTGCTAAGGGTTGGATGACCGTAGCTTCGGGATCATCAATTAACAACATAATATGCGGCAGTTCCAAAACCGCCCGTTCGCGAATTTTCACCCGGGGCGGGAGCCGGTCCAATACCGTGCCTTCGGTCGCCCGAACTAATGACGCCGCGCCGCGACGGTAATCATACGCTTCCAGGTCGACTGCGACGATTAACCCTTTGCGCAAATTGCCGTGGGCGGTTTGCCGTTCCAGATAGATGAGTCCGGCCCCGGGCGAAACCAGCAATCCGGTATCCAAATAGCGGCTCATGTTGGCGTTGATGCGATCAATCCGTTCACTGTCATGCCCTTTGCCCAGGTAAACTTCGGGAAAGATTAAATCCAAAGTGGAGGGGGCCCCGCCGGTGCTGGCGGCAACCTTCTCCCAGTATTCTGGTTGCGAGGTAAACTGGTCACAGGCGACCACGGCCCATTTGGTCAAGTCCACTCCGGCTTGCGGCAGCAAGACCTCGGGTATTTGTAAAGCCACGTTTGCAAAATCCATTAGCGACGCCGTCTCCTGATCTTAATAATCTATTCCTACTTTATGGCGGATTTGCGCCATATAGGAGCTAATCACCCGCCGGGCTTTGGCGGCGCCATATTTCATGATTTCATGGACGTCATCCCGGTTGATTTGCGCCCTTTTTGCGCGATAAGGGGCAAAATATTCCCAAATTACCTCAAAGAGTTCCTTTTTGAATTCACCGTATTTCAGTCCCGGAGTCCGGAAACGATCTTTTAAGGTCTCCTGGCCAGCTTCGTCTAAAAACAGGCTGTATAAGTTGAACAAAATATTGCCCTCAATCGGTTTCGGCTCGTTGACCGACGTCGAATCCGTCTTGATCCCCATAATCTTCTGTCTTAAAACGGCTTCGGGGGCAAAAATCTCCAAAGTATTATCGTAGGATTTGGACATTTTTTGGCCGTCCACCCCCGGAATGGTCGCGAGTTCCGTCTCGATATCCGCCTCCGGAATCACCAAAGTCTCCCCATAGGTATTATTGAACCGAATCGCAATATCCCGGGCGATCTCGACATGCTGCTTCTGATCCTTGCCGACCGGGACCCGATCGGCGCCGTAACCTAAAATGTCGGCGGCCATCAGCACCGGATAGGCGAACAATCCGTGGCTGGCCGGAATCCCTTTGGCAAGTTTATCTTTATAGGAATGGCTGCGTTCCAAAAGCCCCATTCCGGTAACATTGCTCAAATACCAGGCCAGTTCGGTCACCTCCGGGACATCGGCTTGAATCCAAAAAACCGCTTTTTGCGGGTCCAGTCCCAATGCCAGAAAGTCGCAAATTGCCTCATAAGTTTGGCCCCGCAGCCGTTCGGCGTCAAAAACCGAAGTTAAAGCATGAAAATTAACTATAAAGCAAAACAATTCATGTTGTTCCTGATTTTCGACCATCCGTTTCATCATCCCGAAATAATTGCCGATATGAAGATGGCCCGAAGGTTGAATTCCTGATAAAACTCGCAAAACATTCACTCCCGTTTTTTGTTTTTTAGCGGCGTCAATGTATCCGCC
>JASFQO010000367.1:0-3757 GCA_050115405.1 Bacillota bacterium | reverse complement strand
GCCAGTTAAACCCTCCGTCACCCTCCGCGAAGTTTTCCGGCCATTGATTCCCGATCAGTTCAATATTGACTTGCGCTTCGATGTGAGCCGCGTTAAACCGCAACACCGTCAGATCGGATAATCCGCGGGTTAATAACTGCAAATAGTCCGGTTGAGTAGCTACTCGAAACGGAATTACTTGTATCAATGATAACCTCCAGTAAAAAAGCTCTTGTTTAAAAAAACGTTAGCATAATCCCGTTTGATAGTCAAGTCAAAGAACCAATATTTCCTCATAATTCAGATACAATCCTCGTAAAAATTTTTTCCAGGCAACAATTGCGTTCTCGGGAGTTCGACCAAGATTTTAAATCCGGCGTTAGGTTGACAGACAAAATTAATCCGGCCTTTCAACCGTTTAATCCGTTCCTGCATGCCGGAAAGGCCGATTCCCGGTTTGAAATCGGCGCACCCCATGCCGTCGTCGACCACCTCAATACGGAGCTTGTCCGCAGAAAAGTTAAACTTAATCGTCAAATGCTCGCTTTTACCGTGACGCAGGGCGTTGGTTAACGCCTCCTGACAAAGATGATAGATAATCTTGGACCCAACTTGGTTGAGAGCATATTCTTCACCTTCGCTCTCCAGTTGAATGTTCATTCCGGAAGTCTTAAATTCGTTAATCATATCCGGTAAAATGACCGATAATATGCATTGCTTGTCGGAATGCATCAATCCGTAAAGGGCGCGCCGGGTTTGCTGGACTGCCCGGTTGGCAAATTCCAAGGCTTGGTCCAATTTGGATTCCGCTTCCGACGGATTCACCCGGAATTTTACCTTGCCCAACTGCAACGCGGTGACGAGCAAAGTCATGGTTTGCCCCAGAGTGTCATGGATATCCTGGACCACCCGTTGGCGTTCTTTGACAGTCGCCAACTCTTCGGCCACCGCCGCCTGCGCTTGCAACTGGCGGTTCAGTAAGGTCAGTTCGGTATTTTTCCGCTGGAGTTCGCCAGTTAAACGTTTATATTCCGTAATCTCATTTAAAGAAATTATGCGGCCCAAAATTACACGATTGGCGTAAAGCGGCTGAATATGCAAGCTAAACCACCGGTCGACCGCTTCAAGGTAGATCTCCCGCATGGTAGGGGCGCCGGAAACATCGGGGCTGTCTTGGATGATCATCCCACTTTGATAGGGAAGCCGGATCAGATCAAATATTTTCTGAAGCGGGTCTCCCGTCTTTATTCCGGCCAGATTAGGTAGGATCGCCATTAAAGCCTGATTATATTCGATAATCCGGTCATTATTATCAACGACAATTACAATCGCTTCCATTTGGTCGACAATTTTGCGCAAAGCAATCGGGACCAGGTCAAATAACCGGTATTTCAAGATAACGACTAAAATAATCAGTGATGAAACATTAAAACTGAGCGGGGTAAGATCAAAATCGGCCCAACCAAATGTGTTGGTAACAACCAGACAATTCGCGACGATTGGAATCACCCCTGCGATTACTATTCCCAAGGCTTGACGCCAAAAACAACTCTGCTGTTTGAAGGCAAAAATTAAGATCAAAATATTGCCGACTGTACAATACAGATAAGCGATGACGGCCGCTACATAAAAAAACGCCCCAAACTGATTAAAATTCCCGCCGTCAACCGTGAAATACCAATGATGCCACTTGTTGGTCAAGATAATCAGATAGGTTAAAAGCGGCGGGATCATTAATAACCCAAATAGGTTACGCCGTTTTAACCAGGGACTCTTTACATAATTTAAACATAGTTGCAACCAACAAAAACCGACAAAACAAATCGCCCCGCATTCCCCCATCACCACCAGCCATTTTGGTTGGCAAAAGTTTAAAAAAATCCGGATTAAATATGCGCCCACCCAAATTAGTAATAAAAAATGAACTCGAATATACCAGCGCGCCACCATACACCCTCGCCCGTTCAACCAAGCATAGCGGATTGAAAAAACCGATAAGCCCAATGACGAAAACAACAACCCTATTTTTACGATTGCCGTACAATTTTCCATCCGTATCACCTGTTTCTAGTCAAATGTAATCGGTAAAACAAAATGGCTAATTGAGGTTGGTCATCCAAACGTTCATGCCTGGCTGCGCCGGGCACAAACTCTTGAGCGTAAATTACCTGGCGGTAATTTTCACCCTAACGTCCCTGCCTTGCTTCACAGGCATAAGACTGTGAGTGTAAATTGCCTGACGGCAATTTTCACCCTAAAACGCAGAATATCATGTTATTTCGCCAAATTTAACACCCCTTTTAAGAATACCACAAAATGACTGAAAAACCACTAAAATTTTGATTGATAACAGCAAAAGAAAAGGGGTGACTTGAAAAATCACCCCGTTCACTGGAGACTGGAAGTAAACCCTACCGCATCGCCGCTTTCAAGTCCCCCACCAACTGTTTCACCTGATGCAAATTCCGGTCTGCAAAAGCGGCTTGGACCACCGCGCTCCCGACAATCACCCCGTCCGCCAGTGTCGCCACCTGCCGGGCCTGCTCCGGGGTAGCAATTCCGAAACCAACCGCCACCGGTTTCGCGGTGGCCGCCTTGACACGGCTGACAAATCGGGGCAAATCCGGGGGCAAGGTTTGTCTGGCCCCGGTGACGCCTTTCAGCGATACCGCATAGACAAATCCGGTTGAAGCCGCGGCCGCTGTGGAGATTCGTGCGGCAGTGCTGGTCGGCGCCACCAAAAAATTCAAGGCCACTCCATACTCCGCAGCCGTCCGGCGGACCTCTCCGGAATCGTCGGGCGGCAAGTCCGGGATGATCAAGCCGGCGATTCCGGCTGCTTGAGCGGCAGCCATAAATGATTCTACGCCTTTTTGATAAATCAGGTTATAATAGATCATCAGCATTGCCGGTACGGGCAGATCTTTCAAGACCGGCTGCAAAGCGGCGAGCAATTTGGTCAGGGTACAACCACCACGCAAAGCCCGCAAACCGGCCGCCTGAATCACCGCGCCATCGGCCAACGGGTCGGAGAAAGGCGCTCCGACTTCGATCAAGTCGGCGCCCGCCGCCACTAAAGTTTCCAACAACCGACCGGTCGTTCCCAGGTCCGGATCGCCGCCCATAATATACGGAATCAAGGCTTTTTCATTGCGCGCCCGCAATGCGGCAAATCGCGCCTCCACTCGGTTCATAATCGCACCCCCATCGCCTCGGCCACGGTATAAATATCCTTATCACCCCGGCCGGAAATGTTAATGACAATGATCTCCCCGGATTTGGCCTGCCGGGCCAGTTTCATCCCTTTCGCCACCGCGTGGGCGCTCTCCAAAGCCGGGATGATCCCTTCGGTCTTGGTGAGAAACTCAAAAGCAGTCAACGCCTCTTGGTCGGTAATTGCCTGATAGACCGCTCGGCCACTGTCTTTTAAAAAACTGTGTTCGGGGCCGACTCCCGGATAATCCAGGCCGGCCGAGATCGAATAGGCCTCCAGCACCTGACCGTCCGGGTCGGAGAGCAGGTAACTTTTGGCACCTTGAAAGACCCCGGGATGACCCTTGCCCAGCGAGGCCGCATGCTCCCCGCTCTCCAGGCCGCGTCCGGCCGCTTCGACTCCCACCAGTTTGACTGCGGCGTCCGGGATAAACTCATGAAAGATCCCCATGGCATTGCTTCCGCCGCCGACGCAAGCTACTACATAATCAGGCAAACGGCCTTCCCGCTCCAGCAATTGCGCCTTGGTTTCCCGACCGATGATCGCTTGAAAATCCCGGACAAT
>JASFQO010000366.1:0-3772 GCA_050115405.1 Bacillota bacterium | reverse complement strand
CGGCAGCCCTTTTTATAAATTACAGTAACAGACAGCTTGCCCAATGCCCCGGACTCACCTCACGCAACTCCGGAGCGGAGGCGGCGCATTGCACTGCCGCGTGGCGGCACCGTGGCCGGAAACGACAGCCCGGGGGCGGGTCGACCGGACTGGGGACATCGCCTTCAAGGATAATCCGCTGCCGCGCCGCCTCCGCTATCGGATCGGCAATCGGGACGGCTGAAAGCAACGCTTGGGTATAAGGATGCGCCGGGTGTCGATACAATTCCTCCGAACCGGCCAGTTCCACGATTTGGCCCAGGTACATCACAGCAATTCGATTACTGATATGCCGGACCATCGCGATATCATGAGCCACAAACAAATAGGTCAGCCCCATCTGTTCCTGTAAGTCTTCCAAAAGATTGACAACTTGGGCCTGTATTGAAACATCCAACGCGGAAATCGGTTCATCACAAATAATAAATTCCGGCTTCACCGCCAAAGCCCGAGCAATTCCAATCCGTTGCCGCTGCCCGCCGGAGAATTCATGGGGAAAACGGGCGGCATGTTCTTGATTTAAGCCTACTAAATTTAACAGCTCCCCGACCCGTTCCAGGGCCGCTTTCCCGTCAGCCAGCCGATGCACGGCTAAAGGTTCGCCGATAATTTCGGCGACTGTCATCCGCGGATTCAGCGACGCGTAAGGATCCTGAAAAATCATCTGCATTTTGCGGCGCAAGGGTAACCATTCCCTGGCCGTCAAGGCGAACAGATCCTCTCCCGCAAAATAAACCCGGCCGCCGGTCGGTTCATAAAGCCGCAACATCGTCCGGCCTACCGTGGTCTTCCCGCAACCCGATTCACCGACTAATCCGAGGGTTTCGCCCCGGGCTACCGTAAAACTGACATTATCAACCGCTTTCAAGCTATGCCGGGTTTTGCCCAGCCAGCCCCGCCTAATCGGAAAAAATTTCTGTAATTTTCGGACCACAACTAATGGTTGTTGTGAAGGCTCGCCCAGGTTAACATCCATACCTTTACTGCGTTCAGGGACAAACTGTGATTGCGAAATTGCTCTGCTATTTTTCACCTTGACCTCCCTACTGAAAGCTGGAAACTAGAGGCTGGAAGCTGGAAAAGTTAACACTCTTATCAAACTGCAAAAAATCAGTGGTTTTATCCAGCGTCCGGCCCAATGTCATCAAGCTGCGCTTACGAAAAATGGAATAAAAAAAAGATTTTTTAAATTTGAGGGAGGTAAAGGGGATTTGCCGGATTGGCTGATGCGCCGTGAAAAGCCGCACATTGCGTTGTCACTCGGTCGCTGCGGTGCTCGATATACAGCGAGTATTATCTCCGCTCCTCCCTCGGTCGTTCCTAGCACTGCACGACTTTTGACGACGCGAATGCCGGGACTGAAAGCTCATCCAATCCGGCAAAATCCATCGGCGCGTCTGGGGGATAGCGCCGACTCTCGGGTACCGGGAAACCGGCTAAAGATGATTTTAAAGTAATAAATGAGAGCCAAGTACCGTCTTTGGCTCATCCATCGGGAAACCCTGTTAATCTCCGGTCTCCTGACTCATGTAATTCTATTCAATAAATCTTACTCCTTTCTCTCGTTCCGCAAATAACGAAGACAATTTTTCATTACAAAATCATAATATGAAACCATGAAAGAACTGTTTTTGATGAGCCAAATCAATTTTCTAACCCAAGACCCAATAAGGTAAACCAATACAAAGTAAACAACTTTCCGCTGCGAAAAATGCTTTTCCCAGAGAATAATCAGCGACTCGACATACATTCCCGCCCGTCTTTCCGAATAGGCCTTTGCCGCATGACCCTCTTCATGAATAATTTCCGCTTCATTTGAGAAAACAATTTTATAACCCCTTCTTCTTAACCGCCAGCAAAAATCCAAATCTTCACTAAACATGAAAAACGATTCATCAAATCCGGCGATACTATTAAAAACTTCTTTGCTTCCCAGCATAAAGGCGCCGGTTATCCAACCGACTTCACAAGAACGATCATACTTAAAATTAAACCTCGGGTAATTACCAAACAAGCTACTCTTCGGTAAAATATGATTAATCATCAAATTGTAACTAAACCAATTCAGCATATTAGGCAACTCGCCTACCGAGGTTTGAATCCGCTGATCGCCGGTATGAATCAAGGGGCCAATAGCGCCGATAGTTGAGTCTGTATTTAAAATATCAATTAACCTCTTAATATTGGTCAGAAAAACAACATCAGGATTGACAAACAAAATGTACTTTCCCCGCGCCAAACCCAAGCCGATATTGCACGCTTTACCGAATCCACAGTTTTCCCTGTTGTTAATCAAAATCACATGATACTTCTCCGCCAATCCGGCCAGACTTTTGTCTTCGCAATTATTATTCACAAGGATCACTTCACTAGTGATCCCAGTCACTTTACAAAAAAATGACGCGAGACACTTTTCAAGATAATGATAGCTATTATAACTGACAATAATCACCGACAAGTCAATCAAAGACTTTCACCACCCCCGGACAATGAATAATTTTCAGGATTGGGCTCGTCATGAATACTTTTCGGCAAGGATTGAACGGCAACCAAAGCCAAAAACACCCACAAAATCCGATCGGAATTTAGAGCCGCCACGGTAGTTAAGGAAAGGTAATAGCCAAGCAAAGATAGAAACAAATAGAAACCAATGCCGTCGAGTTTTCGGCGCTTTTGCGGACCAGCTAAACACAAGGACAAAAATTTGAATATTAGTAATATAATTGCCAAAGCGCCAATTATGCCTAATTCTAAAAAATTCAATAAATAGTTGTTATCAATCGAAAATATCTTCCCATATTTAGCTGTTTGCCCGAAATAATGAGTTCTAAAGTATCCCATTCCCAAACCAAACCAATAATTATTTTTCATTTTCTCCACCGCCAAATTAACGATTAATAAGCGATAATCAAAAGGATCTTGATTGGCGCCGAAATTTCGAACTGAATGTTTCTGATCAACCAGGCTGATTATACTAAGAGGAATATTTTTCACTAATTTTGTCAGCTTATTTTCCACATTTGTACAATATAACCCGGCCGATATCAAAAAGACGCTTATAAGATAAAAGGCAATCAGTTTGGATTTCAAATTAGAAACCAACAAATAGATCATAAAAACTACTAAAAACGCAATTAACGGCCCGCGCGAAATTGTTAGCAGTAAATTGATTATCAGAAGGAAAAAAGTTATTAACGCCAAACGTTGACCGTGGTTTGCACTGTATAAAACCAATGGTAACATTAAGGTCAGATATAAGCCGAAACCAATAGGATGCCCAAAAGAACTTTCCACGCGATTGGTCCCCATTCTTTCATACATGGCGGAACCGACAATATTATCGCGAACTTTTAGATCGAGCAGTGAAAAAATGTTAAAACCGGATAATCCTTCAATTAGACCCAATAGCCCGAGGATAAAAGCAGTAATAATCAAAATATGAATTGCTTTATTAAAAACTTCCGGATCGAGAAACCTTTTTACTAAAAAATAAAAAAGTAAAACATTTTCCAACAAAATTGAAATCAATGCTTTGAGCGAATCACCGGTATTTGCCATGATGCTTGATACAACAACAGCCATAAGATAGATCCAGATATATTTATTGACATGCGAAGCTCGCAATTTCGCAAACACCTCTTTAAGGCCGGGCTTTTTGTTTATCAATATTTCATAGGCAAAAAAGTAGATTACAATTATTCGGTAAGCAGTTAATAACGGCAGACTATCGCCA
>JASFQO010000365.1:0-3774 GCA_050115405.1 Bacillota bacterium | reverse complement strand
CCTGTCGACGATCTTTTCGCCATTTTATCAATTAAATCCTATTATTGTACATAAATGTACTTGCTTTCGTACACAATATATGGTATAGTATAAACATAAAGGGAGGCCACGACTTTCGGCCCCCACAACGAAAGGAAAAAATTTTCATGGCGATTTCCTTTTCAAAGCTATCTGCTCTTATGAAGAGCAGGGGAATAAAGAAATTCGGCCTCAGAAAAGAGGGCGTCAACGCGCAGATATTGGATAAGGCCCTTAATAACGGGAACGTGGATACCCGCACCATCAATAAGCTCTGCAGACTGCTGAACTGCCAACCTGGCGATATTATGGAATATATACCAGAGGAAAAGGAGGGCAAATAATATGAGCCTTGAAAAAGTAAATGAATTATCTGCCGAACTCAAATCGCTGCGCCCGCTCAATCCGACGGAACTCAAACGGCTGCGGGATGAATTTATGATTGAAAACACCTACAATTCTAATGCAATTGAGGGAAATACCCTTACTTTGCGTGAGACGGCCATGATACTTCAGGAAGGCATCACCATTGCAGAAAAACCCGTCAGAGAACATTTAGAGGCAATCGGCCATAAAGATGCGTTTGAATATGTCGTAACGCTTGCGGAAAAAAATAAACCTCTTACCGAGCGGGTCATTAAGGAAATTCATTCTCTTGTGCTGATGAATGATGCAGCGAATCGTGGAATTTATAGAAACGTTCCCGTTGCAATTCTCGGCGCGGCCCACACTCCGCCGCAGCCTTATCTGGTGCCGGTACAAATGGAGGCTTTGCTCCGTGATTATGAAGAGATGAAGCGCAATCTGCATATCATTGAGGCGGTTGCCGAATTTCACCTTCGGTTTGAAGGTATACATCCTTTTATTGACGGGAACGGACGTACCGGCCGCTTAATTCTCAATTTTGAACTCATAAAAGCCGGGCTTTTGCCGGTGAATATCAAATTCACTGATCGGCGTAAATATTATGATTGCTTTGATGATTACCATACTAGCGGGGGGAATCCTGCAAAATTAGTTGGACTTATTACAGATTACGAAGAAACCGAACTTTCCCGCTATATCAAAATATTAAAAGCCTAACGGGGCCTTCCCAATCATATCGATCAAAAATTTATTTTTCAGTAATTTTCGTTGCTGGAAAAAGGATGGACAAAGGGCGCAGGCTTGGAGTTTTTCCAAGTCTGCGCCCTGTTACCGTTATTTCAATACAAACCAGTTCCACGCATACTGATTCAACCAATCAAGAATTTGCTCAAAAGACTCCCTTGCTTCTTCTTCCGTTTCAATTGACCACCATTTTTGCTCAGTAAGTTCCGCTAATTCAAACAACCCTTTAAAATCACGTTTTGCTAAACTTCTAAGATCCACTGTTATCAAAGGGCCCCAACGCATTTTACAAATGGATATTTCTTCTCTTTGAGGTAATGGTCCGCCGTTATCCGCTTGTATAAACCAATCATCCTGTGGTTCAGGTTCGCCTTTACTAAAAACAAAAGCAGAAACGCTAGGTTTAGATTGAGTTTTATCGTACTTGAACCCTTTTTCCAACAATGTCGACCCCAATTTTTCCAGAATTAATTTTTTTAGTTTCACTGCCATTTCCCATCTCTCCTCATATTCCGACGCTAACCATTGGAAGTAATCTCGTCCACACCCCAACCGGTCCTAACACTCCTGGGGCTTGCTCTTCCTTAGGCGGTTGTAAATGACGTAAATCTTCAAGAATATCATCTCTCCATTGTTTCATTTTCTTATATATTCTCAATGTCACTCGTAATGCAGTTTCCAAAACTTTCCAATTTAGTCGCCGTGTTAAATCGTTATAGTAGTAATATACCATTCCGGCGTCTCCGTCATTTGTATATACTACTAAATTCAAACCACCTCCAGGAATATTAATTATAAAATTAGGTTTCCATATAGTCATTGGTTTTGCGGAAAATCCGGCTTTCTTGCCAACTCCTGATATTTCTCTTAACAATTGAGCTTTCCCTAATGCTTTCTTTGCCGGGTTAATATCCCATGTGCTTGGTTTAATTTCTCCAACTTGTACATTCGGCTCGTTAATATAAACTAAATCCGCAAAACCCAACGGATGATAATATTCTATAAATTTTCTTCCTGAAGGACCTATTTTTAAATAAGTAATTTCGATAATTAAATGAGCAACCATTCCCGACAATAGGGTATTAACAAACCTTCCATCCGGGTCAATACCATTTACCGGATTATTCCCGCAATACGCATACCAATTCTCCCCGTCCTCCGCCGGATCAGGCGTGAGCCATCTCCCAATCTCCGGATCATACCACCGCGCCCCGAAGTACACCAACCCGGTTTCTTTGGTCAGCATTTTCCCGGTAAACAAGTTAAAACCGGTGGGGTTGATTTGGAGCAGGTAGCGATCTAAGACTGTACTTGCAGCGGCGGCCAGGACTGCTTTTAAATACAAGCTCCGGCTCGGCGTTCCCAAAGTTAGCGGTTGGTCTTTTTGCAGTTGGGACCAGGCGCTGCCGTCGGTCGAGATATAAAAGGTTACTCCGGTGCCGGACCAGTCCAGCTTGATGACGCGGGCAGCGACGTCAGACTGCAATTCCGTAGTGTAGAGTTCGCCGGTTTGATAACCGTTTGCGCCACCAGGAGCTTTGACTACACCGGAAATTGCGTCAAAGTCGATTTTGGAAGCAGTGGTGTCGACCGCATCCAAGGTCGCAAATTCATCCTTAACCGCTGCGGCGCAAATCCGCGGGCCGAAGGGTTGGGTCACGTCGGCGCCGACCACATTGCCATCGTCGTCCGTCTGGAGCTTGCTCGAACCGAGTTGATCGTGGTGAAAATAGATCGTCCCGCTATTTTCGACTTTGGCGAGAAGCTTTCCTTCCGCCCAGATATAAGCGACGGCTTGGCCCGCGGTAATCTCGTAGAGCAGGTTATTGCCCCAGTAGACATAGTCGGTCAGTACTCCATCGACAGCGCGGCCCACCCGGTAACCGGTAGCGTCATAGGTATAGGATTCGGTGTAGTTTCCGTTTTTTTGTACCCGAATCAGTTGGTTCTCCTCGTCGTAAGTGAGGACCAGGTTGTTGCCGTAAGCATCCGTTTTGGCGCCCAGGTTGCCGTTGGCGTCGTAAGAGGCTTTAAAGCCATTGCTGCCTGCGATGGGAGCGTAAGGATGCGCCGAGTCGCCATAAGTATAGGTCACCCCTTCTTTAGCCTTGAAGTTGCCAACCTCGTCGTAGCTGTAAGATAGGTTGCCGTTGACTCCTACCGCTGTCAGCAACCGGTTCGCCTGGTCATAAGTGTATACTTCATTCAAGGCGACCGGGTGTTCCGGCGAAGTCGTCATCCCGTCGGTTACTGCGGTAATATTCCCAAGCCGGTCGCGGGTATAGGTTAAGTTTAACAGCGTTCCCCGGTTGGAGGACGACTGGATCATGGTGAGCCGGCCGTTTTCCGGGTTAAAGTCAAAGTTATTGCGGACTCCGTTGGCGTAAGTGACCGTCCCCGCCTGACCCAAGGCATTGCGTTCACTGAATTCCGCCATTACCTCAGCATTCCGGGTTACTTGGGCCAGACCCAACAAGTCATATTGGTAACCTACCCGGGATTGGTCGGGATAGGTGATGCCGGTCACCCGGCCGGTCAAGTCATAATCGAAAATCAGCGCATATTCGCCCCGGACCTTCTTCGCCAGGTTGCCGACATTATCATAGCCCAAACGGGTAATTCCGGAACCGTCCTTATAAGCGCCGA
>JASFQO010000364.1:0-3786 GCA_050115405.1 Bacillota bacterium | reverse complement strand
TTGATGTATTTGACCGAATCCATAGGCGAACTCCGTATTTAACGAATGTCTTAAGCACAGGAGAGTATCCGACGGAGTATTTTTGGTATGCCGGTGGAGTACCTGCGTTAATGAATGAGATCAGCGATCTTTTGCATCTTGATACCCTTACTGTCACTGGCGGGACATTGGGTGAGAATCTTGAAGAGTGGTCCAAGTCCGACAATATGATTTATCAAAACAAATACTTGTTAAATTATCATCTTAAACCGCAAGATGTCATTCATAAGCGGGACGACGCAATATCTGAGGATGGCGGCGTCGCCGTTTTAAGAGGAAACCTCGCGCCTTTGGGCGCCCTGGTAAAACATTCCGCGGTAGTGCCGGAAATGTATCATCATATTGGCGCGGCAAGAGTATTTACCGATGAGGATACCGCGATCAAAGCCCTTTTAGACGGGATGATCGGGAAGGGCGATGTGATCGTCATTCAATACCAGGGACCCAAAGCTTGCGGCATGCCGGAAATGTTCCGCGTCTCAGACGCGATTGCGTGCAATCCGGAACTGGTCTGCAGTACAGCCGTAATAACAGACGGAAGATACTCGGGATGTACGAAGGGGCCGGCAATCGGGTATGTTTCGCCGGAAGCCTTTGACGGAGGGCCGTTTGCTTTGCTGCAATCGGGCGATCAAGTGGAAATTGATATTCCCAATCGTAAACTTAATCTTTTACAGGGATTTAACAAGAGCGGAAAATTAACCGCCGGCGCGGAACTCCTTGTCGAACGCAAACAGCAGTGGTCACCCCCTGAAAGTGTGATGACCAAAGGGGTAAGGTCAATCTACCGGAGGTTGGTCGGTCCTTCATTGCAGGGAGCCAGAATTGAAAATCGTTAAATGTTTGAAACTTAGGGCGGGAATTCGTTATTGACGCTTAACCTCAATTGTTGTGCCTGCGGCTTGAGGCGCTAATTATGAGGATGATGTTTGATTGCCTAAGGTGAAAATTGCCGTGAGGTGATTTACACTCATATTGTACCGCGACGCGGGTATAAACGTTAGAAGGGTGGCGAAGAAGGATTTTTTATATCAAATAACCGAAACACAGTTTCACAATGCGGGAGGGAGGGTTTGGATCTTCGGTTATTACTAATTTTTAATAATATAAAAAGAAATGAGGAATGATTATGTTGAAAGATGCATTAAATTACCACGACTTGCAGGAGAAACTTTACACCGCGGTGATTCTGGACATCCTTGATGAGATTGGATATCGGAATCAGGCGATGAGTCATCAGATCCGTCCTTTAAAAGCGGAGACGGTAGTAATGGGGCGGGCCTTTACCATACTGGCCACCGATGTCTATACGGTACCGGCGGAACCTTATAAGTTAGAACTGGCGGCTGTCGACTGTCTTCAAAAAGATGATATTGTGGTTGCTACTACTAACGGGTCGGTGACAAGCGGCTTTTGGGGAGAATTATTGACTACGGTTGCAAAATGCCGGGGGGCTAAAGGCGGCGTAATTGACGGTTTTACGAGAGATACGAAGCAGATCATGACGATGGATTTTCCGCTTTATGTAAGAGGAATACATCCGTTGGATTCAAAAGGGCGTACCGATGTAATTGCTTATCAGGTCCCAATTAAATGCGGCGGCGTCGTGGTAAATCCCGGCGACATTGTTTTTGCCGATAATGATGGAATCGCGGTAATTCCAAAGGCAGTGGAGCAAGCGGTACTTATTAAGGCTTTAGAAAAAGTACGGGGCGAAAATACCGTGCGAAAGGAAATTTTAGCAGGCGCAAGCGCGACTGAAGTATGGAAGAAGTATCATATATTATAGCTATAAATAACAAAAGAAGGAGGAGAGGTTCGGTAAAATAGACGATTTTCACTGTCCGTAAAAATATTAGAAAGAAAGGGTGATTACTATAATGAGGAACAAAAAATTATTATTCTTAATGGGCATTTTTTTATTAATAATTATGCTGGGCGGCTGCAAAAAGTCGCAACAAAAGTCTGCTGGCGAAGATGACTTGAAAAAACTCAAGCCTATCAAAATGACAATTGCCCACAGTGAAGCCGGTGATCCGACCAACCACATGCATGCGGGTTCACTTGCTTTCAAGGAGTATGTCGAAGCGCAATCCAAAGGCAAGATTACCGTTGCGGTTTCACCAGGAGGCGCTCTTGGGGACGCCGACTCCACTATGCAGCAATGCATGGCCGGAACATTGGAAATAGCCGGTTCGATTGCGGATGGTTCTTTGAGCTCTGTTTACCCCGACTTTTTGATCTGGTCGATTCCTTACCTCTTTGACAATGAAGAGCAAGCTATCGAAGTTTATCACAGTAAATTCGCCCAAAAAATGTGGAAAAGCTTCACCAAGAAAACCAACCTATATCCTTTGGCTACTTTATCGGAAGGGTTCCGTCATTTCACCAACAACAAACGGATTATCAAAACCGCCGCCGATTTAAAAGGCTTGCAAATCCGAACCATGAAGATGCCGGCCCATATCGAATTGGTTAAAACATTAGGCGGCGTCGCTACTCCGATATCCTGGACCGAACTTTATTCAGCCCTGCAGCAAGGCGTCGTCGACGGCCAAGAAAACGGGATACCGACTTTGGTAATGTCCAAAATTTGGGAAGTTCAGAAATACTTAACCTTGGATGGACATGTCTGGACTACAGGGGTCTGGGTCATGAGCAAGAAATGGTTTGATAAACTGCCAAAACCTTATCGGCAGATCATTCGCGAAGGCGGTATGGTCATGCAGGAAGTCGGACAGAGGTATTGCTACGCGGAAACCAGAATCGGCATGAGTGTCCTGCCTAAGAAGATGAAAGTCTATGTCCCCACGGCCGATGAAATTAAGACTTTCCGTGACGTTTGTCAGCAGCCGGTGGCGAACTTTATTAAGAGTAAAGTCAAACACCCGAAACTGGTTGACCAGATGATTAAAGAGGCTGACCAAGCTTTAGTAAAAATGGGCTTCAAAAAGTGATCCGGGCCCGGGGGTGGCGGCTGACCCCCACCCCGTTTTTACTGAAATATCTTTCGTGGTTTTAAGGGGGTGAAGTTCTTTTATGAGCCAGCGGATACTGTGGTTCCTGGGCATAATGGATAAGGTGGCTAATTTGTTATATCGATTTTGTATTACTTTTTCAACTATCGGCTGTTTTTTGATGGTGGCGCTCGTGTTCACACGGGTTGTGATGCGCTATGGGATGAGTTCCGGATTTCAGTGGTCCGAAGAGATCAGTGTTTTGTTAATGATGTGGATTGCCTTCTTTGGCGGGAGCACTCTTTTTTATGATAAGGCAAACATCTCGGTACGGATGTTCATTGAAAAATTCCCCGAAAAATTACAGAATATCATGGAATATCTTTTTACGGCCGGTTCAATAGTTTTTCTGGGTTTAATGATGATTAACGGCTATAGTTTTGCCGTATTAGGGCTGAATATTAATTTTGGAGCTCTGGAAATACCGCGCTTTTGGTCATATCTCTCGGTCCCTGCCGGAGCCTTGTTTGCGCTGTATTTCTGCATAGTCGACCTGATGCATCGGATTTTTCCGCAAGCGCCCCTCTTGCTTAAACGTGAATCGGGAGGTGATACTGGATGTTAATGGCAGGATTAATGTTTGTGCTTCTTTTTATTGCTATTCTCCTGGGATTTCCGGTAGTTATTGCTTTGGGGGGTATTGGCGCTCTCTGGATTGTTTTTTCCGGTAATAATCATATGGCGGTAGTCAACAGCTACTATGAGGGTATTAACAATTTCGTCCAGATGT
>JASFQO010000363.1:0-3789 GCA_050115405.1 Bacillota bacterium | reverse complement strand
CCGGAGAACAGAGCGGAATTCAGGCCGGAGAACAGAGCGGAATTCAGGCCGGAGAACAGAGCGGAATTCAGGCCGGAGAACAGAGCGGAATTCAGGCCGGAAAGCAGAGCGGAATTCAGGCCGGAAAGCAGAGCGGAATTCAGGCCGGAGAACAGAGCGGAATTCAGGCCGGAATTTATAACGCAAAATAACATGGAAACTCCGCAGCCGCGAACCTCAGTAAGTTTTAAGACGCCGGTTGAGACCGGCAATGAACCAAACGACAGCGCAAACAGGAATTTTTTTCAATTTCCATATGGCGAGTTGTTATCGCTTAATGAGCTAATGATTGGCGAGTACGGCCGGCAAACTGTCAAAGACCTTTCGATTGGCGCCTATCCCTGGTTTGTCCAATTTAAAACCAAGTATGACAACAGAGAAGTTAAAGCTGCTTTGATGATCCTGGAAAACGTACTTTGCGAGGAGGCTAATAACGGATTAATTTGGTTGCTTTTTGGCGTTTTATATAAAGAAGTCCATCAAGATTATGACAAAGCTTTGCAATTTTGTCTCACCGGAGCCAAACGTTGTAATTTGTATAAGATTTCCTTATTGACCGAGGCTGCCGAACTGTTGCTTTTGAGAAAGAAAGATCTGATGAATGCCTTTAAATTTTTTTGTATGGCCGTTATTGCCATTACCGAGGATTCCAAAGCCTGGGGCGACTCGAATGTTGAAGGGTGTATCGCTCAGGAACGCGCATTTCATTTTATCCGGGTTTTGCTCACGGCTTTCAATTTTACCGATTACCGTCTGTACCTGGAACGGAATATTCGTTTTTGTACCGGACTAGATCAAAAGTTAATCGAAAATGTGCTGTCGCTTTGCGCGGAATCGCCATTCCGTACTGAAATCGAACAACTGATTTCGCAGCGTTTTCCGTTAATCATTGAAAAGTTGCAAGCTTTGGCGTAGTTTATTAAGACATAGAGGTATCAAGTTAGATGGATAATTATGCCGTGATTACTGCTGATATTATCGACTCCCGCCGCCAGGCGGATTTGGTGGCCTTGTTGAAACCGCAATTGGGTGAGTTGAATTCCCGCGCTTTACTGACTACTTTTGCCATATCGCGCGGCGATGAAATTCAGGCGGTCTGTAAAGAGCCGGCCGCCCTGCCCCGGCTAATCCGCCATTTGCGCTATCTTTGCCTGCCGTTGCAATTAAGAGTGGCTGTGGGTATTGGAATAATTGACGACCTGGGAACTGATTGTGGGGTGAGTTCCTGGGAGATGAACGGGCCGGCTTTTTATGCGGCGCGCAATGCCTTGGACCAGATGAAAAAGGCGCAAAGGAAAACTCCCGCTACCTTAATTGCGAGCGGAGAACCCTGTTTTGACCTAACGATCAACACTATTTATAGTTTGTACGATTTGATCATCAATCAATGGACTCCAAGGCAATGGACCACGGTCCAGACCTATGAAGTACAGGCAACCTTGCAAAAAACCGCTGAAGCTTTTAATGTCTCGTGGCAAAATATTCAAAAAATTTGCAAGGCCGCCCATTGGGAGACTTTGAAAGCAACGGAGGAGAATTTGACCCACCTGATCGAGCTGCGGTTTTGTCCCGCAAGTCGCTCTTGAATTACAACTAAAATTGGTTTTGTTGTTGATTAACAACACGAAATGGGTGTAGAATGAAAGGCACAAGGTAATCTGGAGGCTTGATGCTGGAAGCCGAAGGCTGGATAAAACCACTGATTTTTTGCAATAAGGTCGTTGACTTCCAGTTTCCAGCCTCTAGTTTCCAGCCTCTAGTTTCCAGCTTCTAGTGAGGGTGAGCCTGATGATTCCATTACTATTATCCTTGATTGCGCATGTTTTGGCGGATTTTATTTGGCAGACCGATACTACCGTCGCCCGTAAAAATCAATTAAAAATAGGCGGATTTGTCGGCCATGGACTCATCATCTATGGGACGCTGGCGGTCTTGTTGTCCACTTATCGACCGGGGCAGGTTCTCGGTTACGCTTTGTTCATAACCTTGGTCCATCTGGGGATTGATTGGGGAAAAGTATTACTGGTAACGCATTTTCAGTCGCCGCAGGCGAAATTGGGCGCTTTTGTGGGCGACCAACTGTGCCACGTTGTGGTTCTGCTCGGGATTTGGCAACATTTTAATTGGCAGACCGGTTCCTGGTTGACCGGATTTTGGGATTTATTGTTCTCCCCCCGTTTAGCGGCGGTATTTTCTGCTCCGCCCGGCGTAATGGAGGGATTAGGCGCGAAAATCCTGTTGGTAATCTTGGCCTATCTCACTATCTGTTGGGGCGGGGTTGTTTTGGTGGGCCAATTTTTGGATTTGCTCACTGCTCCCAAGGAAAATTCGGTGTGTAGCCGGGGGATGCAAAGAGCCGGCCGTTGTATCGGCATCATCGAACGGGGTTTGATTTTAACCTTAACTTTAAACAATTCTTTGACCGCAGTCGTGTTTGTCTTTACGGCGAAGTCGATTGCCCGGTTTAGAGAACTGGACGACCGCAGTTTTGCCGAATATTATCTGGTTGGGACCTTGTTAAGTACCGCGATTGCGGTCGGGGGCGGTCTGCTTGTCCGTTTGGCGCTGAAAAAGTGTTTCTGAAATCCCCGGGTTTTTTGGTATAACCGGCTGACTTGGGTCTCATACTATATTTATGAAACCATAACAGGAGATGATGGTGTGAAGGCGGTTGTCAGTCAAGAAAGTTGTATCAGTTGTGGCCTATGTGTTGCAACTTGTCCTGATGTTTATTTTTGGAATGACGCCGACAAAGCGGAGGCAATTAATAGTCCGATTCCCGATGATCAGAAAGAGTGTGCCCAAGAAGCGGCCGATGGGTGTCCCGCCGCGGCGATCGAAACCAGTTAAGACGTTCTAAGCTTTGCTCCTCTCCCATATAATTGACAAGGGAGGGGAGTTTTAATGAGCGAGAATAAATACAGCTATCAATATTCATTCGATACCGAAGCCAGTGAAGCCGCGCCTCCGACATTGTCGCTAGCCGCAGCGCCTCCTCGGGATATCCGGAATAACCGGCGCTTTTTGCAGATTCTCCGGCGCCTGGGGATTAGTCTGCTTTGTCTATTGGCTTTAACTTATATTGCGAAAGAAAATACTGTTTGGACCCGGTGGACGCGACCATATTTGCATTGGGCGGTCAATGCTTCCACCGGTCAGACTTTTGGCCGCTTCCTCCGTTTGCGGTCAGTGCAAAGTATTATGGCCAACAGTCGCGAGCTGTTGCGCCTGGAACAGGGAGTAACGCCGGAATATGGCGGCTCATCCGATTGGGAAGCAATGGCCCATTCTATGTGGCCGGTCCAAGGCCGTTTAATCAGGCGTTTTGGTTGGGGCCCGCCCGTAAACAACCAAAAACGGCAATTTTCCAAAGGAATTGAAGTAGAGGGAAGTCCCGGAGGGCAGGTGAGCGCAATCCAAGCCGGTCAGGTGGTCAAAATGGCGCGTGAACCGAATTACGGCTGGATTTTGGAGCTTGATCATGATGGCGGGTGGCGGTCGGTGTACCATCACCTTGACCAGGTAACAGTCCAATTAAACCAAAGAGTTCCTACCGGCGGTTTGCTGGGAAAATTAAAATCCTCCCAGGAACCGGGCGCCCTCCGGTTTGAACTGGAGCTTTACAAGGCGGACCGGTTGATTGATCCGTTGACTATTATCAAACCGGATTAACTCACGATGCCGAATTTAAGGTTGAAGACTACGCTCGCGGCGTTGGTGACGCTGGGGTTACTCATCTTGGCTAGTGGT
>JASFQO010000362.1:0-3801 GCA_050115405.1 Bacillota bacterium | reverse complement strand
CCTTGTTTTCAATGGAATCCGAGGCGATAATGGAAGAACTGAAAACTTTTGATTTAATCAATACCACTCCCTTGGAAGCCTTCAACCGGCTGTATCAGTGGCAGGAAAGGTTGAAGGCCAATTCCTGACGGATTGCGCGTAACTATAAATACGAACGACCAATATCGAAATGCGAGAAGGTGATTTTCATCGGAAAAGTACATCGACTTGATGAGTTAACGATTAATAAAATAGCCGCCGGCGAAATTGTGGAGCGGCCGGCATCGGTAATCAAAGAATTGGTGGAAAATGCCATTGACGCCGGGGCCACCCGGATCGAAATCGAGATTCAAAACGGCGGCCGTCAGTTAATTAAGATTGTTGATAACGGTTGCGGGATGGAACGGGAAGACGCAGTTTTGGCCGTCGAACGTCATTCCACCAGTAAAATCACTGTTTCCGATGACCTGTGGTCTTTGGACACTCTGGGTTTCCGGGGCGAAGCCCTGCCTTCAATCGCCGCGGTTTCCAGGTTTGAAATCATTACCAAAACACCCGACCAGCCGTTCGGGACCTACTTGGAGATTGACTTCGGAATGCTTAAAAAAGTAAAAGATATCGGCGCCGCCGACGGGACGACCATGATTGTCCATGACCTTTTTTACAACATTCCGGCTCGCTTGAAATATTTGAAGACCATTCCGACCGAAACCGGTTATATCAGTGAAATTGTCGCCCGGTTAGCTTTGGGTTACCCCAATATCAGTTTCCGTCTGCAACACCATCAGTATGAACTCCTGTTTACCCCGGGCAACGGCAACTTGGAAGAAACGATCGTCGCCGTTTTCGGTAAAGAAGTGGCCAAAGAGATGATTCCGGTATCCGAAGCAGCCGCCGATTTAAAAATCAGCGGCTATTGCGGCAAACCTTCCATTGCCCGGAACAATCGCAATTATGAAATTTTCTTTGTCAACCGGCGTCTGTTCCATAGTCGCAATTTAGGCGCAGCAGTTGAAAAAGCTTATCACACCTTGCTGCCGATCGCCCGTTATCCGTTTATCATTCTGTTTTTAGCGATTAAACCGGATCAAGTTGATGTCAATGTCCATCCGGCGAAACGTGAAGTAAAATTTGCCCATGACACCGAGATTTTCAAGCCGGTTTACCATGCGGTCCTTAATGCAATCAAACAAAGTTCTTTTATCGCGGAATGGGGAGTAGGGCCCGAATCCGACGCCGCCCAACAGTTGCCGATACCGGAGCGTCCCAAACCGTCGGCTACCGCTCCGGCTTCCATAACTTTTGAGTATCACGAGTTTGGCGCCAGTCATCCGCCGGCCGCCTGGCAAGAAACAGCGCCGGTGGAAGCCGCCTCGCCATTGTCCGAACAACCGGCGCCGGGAAGGGAAAAGTTGTCCGGGCAAGAGCCGGAGCCGGTCGCTACCGCCGCTTTAGTTGCCAACGAACCGGAAGAAACGCCGTTTCGAGTTTATCCCAATGCGTTTCGCAACACTTATATTATCGCCAGCGACGCCAAAGGGTTGTTGATTATTGACCAACATGCGGCCCATGAACGAATTTTATATGAAAAATATCTGGCCCAGACCAAAGCCGTCGTCGCAACCCAGGCGTTATTGATCCCTTTGACTTTTGACTTGAATTACGCCCAGTATAAATTAGTGGCTGAACGGTTAACCTTCTTTAGTGAAATCGGTTTCGAACTGGAAGCCTTTGGCGGTAAAACCATCGCGGTACGCAGTGTCCCGCTGTCATTATTAAATTATGATTATGAACAGATCATTTTGGATTTGATCGAACAATATACTAATTTTAAGAGTTTTAAAAATCCGGCTGAAATCAAGGAGTCCTTCTTAGTCACTATGGCCTGCCGGACGGCTGTCAAAGCCGGTGACGCGCTGAAACAGGCCGAAATGGAGCAACTCATCGCCGATTTGTTCCAATGTGATAATCCTTATACCTGCCCGCACGGCCGGCCGACTATTTTTCGGCTAAGTACCGAAGAATTGGCTAAAAAATTTTTAAGGCGCTAACCGATGCTTCCCATGATTATTATTGCCGGACCAACTGCCGTCGGCAAGACTGCTTTGGCGATTTGGTTGGCCCAACAGTTAAATACGGAGATTATTTCCGCCGATTCCATGCAAGTTTATCAAGCCATGGATATCGGCACCGCCAAACCTACTCCGACCGAACAACTAAAGGTAGCCCATCATTTAATTGATCTGGTAAAACCGGACCAACCGTTTTCGGTTGCCGACTATCAGGAAAAATTTGTAAAAACCGTGGCCGACTTGAACATCCGCCATAAAATTCCTCTGGTAGTGGGAGGGACCGGGCTTTATCTCCGGGCTTGTCTGCAAGGATACGCTTTGGATAATTCGGCCGCCGCCCATCCCGAATTACGGGCGGAATTGGCCGCAAGGGCGGCGACCCATGGCAATAGCGACTTGTATCAACAATTAACGCAAGTCGACCCGATCGCCGCCACGCAAATTCATCCTAACGATCTGCGGCGGATCATTCGGGCTTTGGAAGTCTATTTAACTACCGGCGTCCCGATTTCCAGACTGGCGACAAAGGACGCGGCCCGTTTTCAAACTGTCTACCTTTGGCTCAACCGCCACCGCGCCGAATTATACCGGCGGATTGAGACCCGGGTGGACCGGATGCTCGAAGCGGGGTTGGTCGAGGAAGTCATCAAATTAAGAAAGGAGGGATACGCCGCCGCTTGTAAGCCAATGCAAAGTTTGGGATACAAACAGATCAATCAATATTTGGACGGACAGGTTTCTTTAGCGGAGGCGACCCGGACCATCAAACAAAAGACCCGTAATTATGCGAAACGGCAACTTACCTGGTTCAAACGGGAACCGTATGACCGGGAACTGAATTTAAGCGGTAAAGATCGGGAATTTTACCCGGAAATCTTGCGATACATTGAAGGGAGATTAAGCAAACTGTCGAATCTTTAATATACTGATGTGACATATAATTAGGAGGGACTTTGATGAATAAACCGGTTATTAATTTGCAAGACGCTTTTTTAAATCAAGTGCGTAAGGATGGAATCGCTGTAACTATATATTTAGTGAACGGCTTTCAAATTCGGGGTTTGGTCAAAGGATTCGATAACTTTACCGTAATTTTGGATAGCGACGGTAAACAGGAAATGGTTTATAAACATGCTGTTTCCACTATTATCCCGGTTCGGCCCATTACGGACTTCACTGCTGAAAAGCGTGACGAGTAGATTTAGAGAAGCTTACCCGATATCCCTGGACCGATTTCTGTTAAGGGGGTAAAATGCAATGCAATTTACAAAAATGCATGGTGTGGGCAATGATTATGTTTATATCAATTGTTTTAACGAAACCATCGCTGATCCGGCGGCTTTAGCCCCGAAAATCAGCGACCGGCATTTTGGCGTCGGGGGCGACGGACTGGTGTTGATCCTGCCGTCTGCGGTGGCGGCAGCGCGAATGCGGATGTTTAATACCGATGGCAGTGAAGCGGAGATGTGTGGCAATGCGATTCGTTGCGTTGCCAAATTTCTTTATGACTATCGGTTCGTCACCGGGGAAGCCTTTCAAATTGAGACGTTGGCGGGTCTGAAAAGTGTCTCTGTTAACGTCCAAAACGGGGTGGCGCAGACAGTCAGGGTGGATATGGGTGAACCAATCCTGGAGACCAAACTGGTCCCGGTACAAGTCGCCGCTTTAATCGCAATTGACCGTCCGATTGAGGTCAATCATCACGTTTATCATTTCACTGCGATCTCAATGGGAAATCCGCATTGTGTCA
>JASFQO010000361.1:0-3803 GCA_050115405.1 Bacillota bacterium | reverse complement strand
GGATGGTGGAACGTTTAAAGGAGTTAAAGCCGGGTGAACGCGCCGTGGTGGTGGGCTATGAAAACAGCGAGCCGCTTTATTTAAACAAAATTTTGGCGATGGGATTAACCAAAGGGATTGAGCTTACCTTGACCAAAGTCGCGCCGTTGGGCGATCCGGTCGAAATTATGGTTCGGGGTTACAGCCTGTCGCTTCGGAAGGCGGAGGCGGATGTTTTACAAGTAAGGAGGAGCAAGTGATGATGGAGAGTAAGACCATCGCGGTGGTCGGCAATCCCAATTCCGGTAAAACCACTTTGTTTAATGGTTTAACCGGGAGTACGCAACGGGTGGGCAACTGGCCCGGGGTGACGGTGGAAAAGAAAGAGGGGGTCATCCGTGTTGATGATCAAACTGTGACTTTGGTCGACCTGCCGGGGATTTATTCGCTAACTGCTCAGTCGGAGGACGAGCGGGTCGCGCGGGATTATATACTAAGCGGCGCGCCGGGTTTGGTGGTCAATATTTTAGACGCCGCCAATCTGGAACGCAACCTCTATCTGACTACGCAGTTACTGGAGATGGGAGTCCCGGTCCTGGCGGTGGTGAACATGATGGATTTGGTGGAAGCGCGGGGTAGCGTGATCGACCTGAAGCAACTGGCCAAAGGTCTGGGCTGTCCGGTCGTGGGAATCAGCGCCACCCACAAATCCGATTTAGGCAGGGCTAAGGAAGCGATTGGCGCCGCCTGGCAGAAGCAGGCTCGCCCGCAAATTACCCCGCCGTATCCGGCGGAAGTGGAGACCTTATTGGCGGAATGGGCGCCGCAATTGGAGGCGGTGGCGCAAGCAATTGGCGCTACGCCGCGTTGGACGGCCTTAAAGCTGTTGGAACAAGAGCCGTGGGTTACCGAAAAGGTCACGGCAACCGGAACTTTAAATGCAATGCAAATTACCGCCGGAATTACTCGGGTGAGCGCCAAATTAGAGGACGCCGCCAGTGTAATCGTGGCCGACGCCCGGTATCGTTTTATTCAGCAAGTTACCGACCGGGCGTTGGTTCGGCGCAACGCCGGACGGGAATCGGCAAGCGACCGGATTGACCGGGTGGTTATGCACAGAATTTTGGGAATTCCGATTTTTTTGGGTGTGATGTATCTGATCTTTTGGGCTACGATGAATATCGGCGGGGCATTCATTGGCTTTTTCGACATTTTATTCGGCACTGTTTTTGTCGACGGATTGGGGACGTTGCTGGCGAACCTGGGGACTCCTGAATGGCTGATTACCATAGTTGCGGGAGGCATCGGCGCCGGGATTCAGACCCTGGCGACCTTTATCCCGGTGATCGGGATGATGTTTTTACTGTTATCGCTGTTGGAAGATTCGGGATATATGGCTCGGGCGGCGTTTGTGATGGACCGCTTTATGCGCTGGATCGGTCTGCCGGGGAAGTCGTTTGTCCCGATGTTGGTGGGTTTCGGTTGCAGTGTCCCGGCGATTATGGCCACTCGGACGTTGGAAAATAAGCGGGACCGGTTTTTAACCATCTTTATGACGCCGTTTATGTCCTGCGGCGCCCGGTTGCCGGTCTATGCGTTGTTTGGAGCGGCTTTTTTCGGGGCGGGAGCCGGAAACATGGTCTTTTCGATTTATATGGTTGGGATTATCCTGGCGATTTTTACCGGCTTGCTCCTGAAAAAGACGCTTTTTAAGGGAGAGGCTTCCCATTTTGTCATGGAGTTGCCGCCTTATCATGCGCCGCGGCTGCGTAATATCTTCGCCTACACGTGGAGCCGGCTGAGAATCTTTATGTTCCGCACTAAAATAATTATAATCATGGTAGCGATCTTGTCCTTTTTAAACTCAGTCGGCATGGACGGCAGTTTTGGTAATGAAGATTCGCCCAATTCGGTGTTGGCTAAAATCGGCCAAACAATTACCCCTATTTTTGAACCGATGGGAGTTGAACACCAAAATTGGCCGGCGACGGTGGGGATCTTTACGGGAATTTTTGCGAAAGAAGCGGTTGTCGGTACTTTGAACGCGCTTTACAGCCAAATTGATACTGCCGCGAACGCTCGGGATAAAGCGGCTGAAGAAGAAGAAGGCGGATTTGACTTCTGGGCCGGCGTTAAAGAAGCGGCGGCCTCGGTCCCAGAAGCGTTAAGCGGTGTCTGGGACGGACTGCGTGACCCGTTGCATTTGGGTCTGGTAAGCGAGGATAGCGAGACGGTCGCCGAGGATGTTGGGGCTGATCAAAAAGTATACACCGCCATGCAACGCTATTTCACCAAGGGTCCGTTACAGGCTTATGCGTATCTGCTCTTTATTTTGATTTATATGCCGTGCGTCGCGGCTTTAGGAGCGGTCGTGCGCGAGATGGGACCGAAATTGGGCTGGTTGGCAATGGGCTATTTAACTGTACTCGCCTGGGTGACGGCTACTTTATTTTATCAGTTCACCGTCGGGCATCAAGCAATCTGGATTGTGGTGGCGGCAGTTATTCTGGCGGCGATTTGGGGCGCTTTTTGGTGGCTCGGCAAACAGAGTTTCTGGGATGGAGTGGCGGGTAGCTCGAAAAACGGGACCACGGTGGCCTAGGAACGCAGCAGGCGGTAGGCTCAAGCCTATCGCCGCTGCATCCCGTATTTTTTATTAGTCTGGGATATATTTATGTCAGTTAGGAAATTTATTAGACAAAGCGCCGATGTTGCCAAAATATAAAGCCAATTTACTGATGGGGCTATTATTATTAAAACCCTTCCGGCTATTATGCCAGGGGTTTTTTAATTTGGTTTTTTTGAATTTAAGAGAAAATTTGTCATAAATTTTATAAAATAAAAAAATTAAAAATATAGAAGGATTTTTTGAATTTAAAACGAATTAAACAAAATAAACAAATGTTTATGTACATATGTACATATTCTTAAAGTAGATTATTATGACATGAATGACATGATTATAAATTACCAGATATACAATTTTTTTAGATAGAATTATTAATGTATCTGTGAAACTAAAGTATACTATAGTTATGCACATATGTGCATTATTTTGGCAAGGAGAGATGCGTTATGGACAACTACAAAGAAATGAGTGTCCGACATCGGTTAGCGTTGATAGCCAATCTTTACTATAAGGAAAAATTAAGCCAAATGGAAATTGCTCAAAGGTTCGGGCTATCTCGGCCGCAAGTATCAAGATTGCTTGCCCAAGCCGTGGAGAAAGGAATAGTCCATATTATTATTGATGAGTTTGATGATAACGCTTATGAATTAGAAGAGAAATTGAAAGTGCGTTTTGGATTGAAAGAAGCGGTGATTGTTTATCAAAAAGGCTTGACGGATGATGCGATCCGTAAGAATATTGGTGATGCTGCCGCTAAATTTTTACAAAATTCAATTACTGACAGCGACTATATTGGAGTTACTTCCGGACAGACACTTTGGGAAACTTCCCATTTTCTTCAAAGGTAAATGTCCGTGAATTAAAGGTTATTCAATTGATGGGCGGGGCCGGAGCGGTTGCTAATGATATTTATCCCGAAGAATTAGTCCGAAATTTTGCCAATAAATTAGGAGCGACAGCTTTTAATTTACACGCGCCATTATTTATTGAGAATCGCGAAGTCCGTGATTCAATTATTTCGACAGCACCAAACGTTGAAGTTACGCGGTTATGGAATGCGCTTTCCGTAGTAATAATGGGAATCGGAAATATATCGACCAATTCGTTTTTGTATAAAACCGGATGGTTTAATGATGAATACTTGACAAAAATGACTCAAATGGGAGCAATTGCCATAATTTGCGGTCAGTTCATC
>JASFQO010000360.1:0-3819 GCA_050115405.1 Bacillota bacterium | reverse complement strand
AATCCCTGGACCCTCAATCTGGACACAGCGGCCATCACGGCTTTATTGCGCGATAGTTATGCTCTCGCCAGTACTGTTACCGCCGGAACCGGCGTCTTTATAGCTGCCGATATTGGACCGTTGCCGGAACCCCTCGCTACCACAACAGCCAACGGACCGGACCAAATTTTAGCCGGGTACCGGCTCATCGTGGATACTTTTATCGCCTGCGGGGCAACTATTTTTAACTTTGAAACCTTTAGCAGCTGCGACTTTCTTTCGGAGATTACCGCTTATATCAAAGCCAAGCAGGAAAAAACCTTTATCATTACCCAATTTGCCATTACTCCCGACGGGTTTACCCGCAAGGGGGTTAGCGCAGCGCGGCTCCTGGAGCGGCTACGGACCATCAAGACCATTGACGCCGCCGGCTTTAATTGTGGCGTCGGCCCGACCCATCTCTACCACGCTCTGCAAAAGCTGGATCTCAATAATCTTACTTTAGCGGTTTTGCCGAATGCCGGTTATCCCGAAGTAATCAATGAACGGACCATTTATGCACACAATCCGGAATATTTTGCCGAGCGCAGTCTGGCAATTCAAAAGCTGGGGGCAAAAATCATCGGCGGTTGCTGCGGTACCACCCCCGCCCATATCCGGGCAATTGCCAAGCGGCTCCGCTCCGGCAGCACGGAGTTAGTGGTGAACAGCCGACAATCGGCTCCGGCAACACCGGAAACTCCGCCGCTTACCAATCGCTTTGCCGCCAAACTCCGGCAAAACGCCTTTGTGGTGGCGGCCGAACTTGACCCGCCCTGCGACGCCAACATCGCCAAAACAATGGACCGGGCCGGGATTTACAAGCAAGTCGGCGTCGACTTGATCACCATTGCCGACTCACCGTTAGCCAAAGCGCGGGCCGATGCGGTGCTGGTTGCGGCAAAAATTCAACAGGATCTGGGAGCGGAGACTCTCCCCCATCTCTGTTGCCGCGACAAAAATCTGAACGCCTTAAAAGCAACGGTCCTCGCCGCCCACATCTCCGGCATCCGCAATCTGCTGGCAGTGACCGGCGACCCGTTGCCCCATGCCGCCAAAAATGAGATTAAAAGCGTTTTCAATCTCAACTCTATGGAATTGATCGCCTTAATCAACGCGCTCAACGCGGAGCACTTCGCAAATGACCCCATCGCCTGCGGCGGGGCATTAAATCTTAACGTCCGCAACCCGGAGGGAGAACTGCAACGGATGTACAAAAAAGCCGCCCGGGGGGCGACCTTCTTTTTAACCCAGCCCATCTTTAACGAAAGCGTGATCGCATTTCTGCCCCGGTTGCAAGAGGCGCCCGAGGTCAAAATTTTAGGCGGCATCCTCCCCATCGTGAATTTCAACAACGCCCGCTTCCTCCAAAATGAAGTGCCGGGGATGGCGTTATCCGCGGAAATAATGGCCCGTTTTGACCCGGCCATGGACCGCGCCGCCGCAGAAAAAGCCGGGATTGAACTGGCGGTGGAACTGGCTATAAAGATCAAGCCTTATGTCGCCGGGTTCTATTTCATGACCCCGTTTAACCGGGCCGGAATGGTAGTGGAAATTTTGAAACGGCTGCAGTTGGTCCAGTAGATTACTTGCACAATAAAACTATTAAATCATTGACATTTGTCCCCGTCGGCCCGGTTTTCAGCAAATCTCCGCTTGCTTTTAAAGCATTATAGGAATCATTATTATCCAGATATGTTTCCGGAATTATACCGTTTAATTTCATTCGGCCGGTGGTTGTCCCATCCACTAATCCGCCGGCCGCATCTGTTGGTCCGTCGGTCCCATCGGATCCCAGAGAAAATACTACCACATTTTCCAGACCGACAATACCCAAGGCGGCTGATAGCGCCAGTTCTTGGTTTCTTCCGCCTTTTCCTTTACCGACCAAGTGGACGACCGTCTCTCCGCCGGCAATTACCGCGCAGGGAGGCGCCAGCAGGTTATTACTTTTGGCCCCTTTGATTTCTCTGGCAATTGCCGCCATAAATTTACCGGCTTCTTTGGCTTCGCACTCTAAAGTTGAGGTTAGAATTACCGGCCTATAGCCCAGTTTTAAAGCATTTTCCGCGGCAGCTTCGCATAATGCGCTCACACTTCCGGCAATTACAGTTTCACAATTACTAATTGTCTTCGGGGTTTCGATACTTAATAGTCCCCTTACATTAGCTTCAATTTGTAATCCGTATTTAGCAACAATCCGTAAAGCCTCTTCGGAAGTGGAACTATCGGGATATACCGGTCCGGAAGCAATATAATCCAAACGGTCGCCGATGATATCCGATAATACTATGGCGTATATTTTGGCTTTGCCGCATTGCAACGCAAACCGGCCGCCTTTGACTGCGGAAAGGCGTTTTCTGATGGTATTGATTTCAACAATATCCGCGCCACAGCCCAGCAGTTGACCGGTAATATTCATAATGTCTTCCAGGGTGATCCCGTCCATTGGTTTTTCAAATAATGATGATCCCCCTCCGGAAAGGAGCAATATTACATGATCGTCTTCCTCAAGATTGGCGACTAATTCTAAAGCCTTTCTTGCGCCCCGCACTGAATTTTCATCAGGGATTGGATGTCCGGCTTCAATGATCGCAAAACCGGGAATCGCTCCTTGAGAATGTTCATATTTCGTAATTACAATGCCCTGCGAAACTCGACCCCCTAACGCCCCCTTGGCGGCATTGGCCATAGTCCAGGCAGCCTTGCCAATGGCGACTACCACCGCCTTTCCGGAAAATTCTTTTTGATCTAAGGCTTTAATAACGGCAGTTTCCGGCAAAACCGCTTTTAAAGACTCTTTAATCATAATTAAAGCATCTTCTCGCACTGAATTCGTATTGGCCTCTGACGTTGTCATAACTTTCCACCCCCAGATAAACGAAGGCTTCTTAAATCTCCGATAGTTAACATAACATTACTCCTTTCCCACTTTACTTACTCTTTGTCTGAAATTTTACCCAATGATCCCTGTTGTCTTAAAAGCAAAGATAAATATGGTCATCGTCACGACGGACAAAAGAGTTGTGATAATAACAATATTGGATGCCAGATCTTGATCACCGTTCATGGCTGCAGTCATAATATATGAGGTTATTGCCGTCGGCACTCCAAACACGATATAAATCAATAAAACGTCTTCATGATTAAATCCTAATGCGATGGCTAAACCAACCGCGGCCAGCGGAAAGAGCACCAACTTGAATCCACTGGCCAATAACGATGTCAACATACTTTCGCAAGATTTTTTGAAATTAAATGAAGCTCCTATCGTTAATAAAGCCAAAGGTGTTGCAACTTCCTTAAAATAAGTCATGGTTCTGGCAGCGATCACAGGTAACTCCATACTCATTTGCGATAAGATAATTCCTAATAAAACGCCTATAATTAGTGGGTTTTTGCTAATATTTGTCAAAGCGCTCTTCATGCTGAACTCAGATTTCCGATTACCATTGGCAAAAGTTAAGATAATCACCGCCAATATATTGTATAAAGGGATAATAAAGACAACCGCCAATGGAGCTTTTAAACCGATTGAACCGGTTATGCTTTCCATTAACGATAAACCGATATATATAAAATTACCTCTAAATGAACCTTGAATAAACGCTCCCAGTTGCGATTTATTCTTTATAAACACTACTCCCAAAAGCCATGCGGCGACAACACTTAGGATGATCCCCAATACAATAAACCCAATAAATTTCGCATCATAATAATCATGCAATGGCGTCTTTGCTACATCATAACAAAGTTTAATCGGCAGCGCCACATTATAAATTACCCTATTGGCGGCTTTAA
>JASFQO010000359.1:0-3829 GCA_050115405.1 Bacillota bacterium | reverse complement strand
AACTAAGTTCATTATGGAACAAGCCTCCTAAAAGTCCCAACTTAAATCAGCCACGCATGAAAACTCGGTTGTAAAAGGTTACCCGCCTAAATGTGTACCTTGCCTATATGGTAAAGTTTCCCCCGGACAGCCTCAACGCGACAAATTCCCCCGGATCAAACTCCGCAACCGTCCTTCTTCCTTAGCGGCTAATGCCGCATACGTCCCGGTCTCGATAATTTTGCCGTCTTCCAGCACCACGATCCGGTCCGCGTTTTGAATCGTCGACAAGCGGTGGGCAATCACCACAATCGTCATCTTGCCACGCAACGCTTCGATTGCTTCCTGAATCTTCCGCTCGTTCTCATTATCCAAAGAACTGGTAGCCTCGTCCAGAATCAATAACGCCGGTCGCCGCAGTAACGCCCGGGCCAGCACGACCCGTTGCCGTTCGCCGCCGGAGAGCCGGACCCCGCGGTCGCCGATCACGGTATCCAATCCCTGCGGCAAATGACGTACCACCTCGGCGCAGGCGGCGGCCTCCAGGGCCTGCCATAATTCGGCTTCAGTCGCCCGCGGGGCCACCCAGGCCAGATTCTCCCGGATCGTCCCGTTACGTAAAAATGCATCCTGGGCGACATAACCAATCGCGCGCCTCCAGGCCACCAGTTGTCCGGCATGTAAAGGTTGCCCATCGATATAGATCTTGCCTTGACAGGGAGACAAGAGTCCAATTAACAGGTCTACCAAGGTCGTCTTCCCCGACCCGGAAATTCCGGTGAAGGCAATCATCCCGCCGGCCGGAATCTCCATATTTAGATCGCAAAGCGCCGGGACAATTTGATTCGGATATCGAAAACTGATCCGTTCAAAACGAATTGAGCTTTCCAATTTTAACGGTTTTACATCTTCAGCGGCGTTGTCGTACTCCCGGGCGGCGCGCGCCGCCTGTTCCAACCCGGCAATCGCTTCAAAAGCCGGCAACATGACCGCAATATGCTGCAACGAATTTTGAAAACTGGAAAACATCGGCCAGAGACGACCGAAGATAATAATTAAGACCAGAAGATTACCGGCCGGTACCTTCAACAAGAGTACCGCCACATAGAGAAAGAGACTGACCAGGCCAGCGGCGCTGATATTATACCAAAGAGTAGTTCTGCCCTGGATCCGGCTAAATCGGTTAAAATTTTGCTCGATTCGACGGTTAATATTCTCAAAGTCACGTATGTGAGCGCTTTCCAAGGCATAACTCTTGACTTCCTTAATCCCGCCCAGATATTCATGGACCTCGGCAAATAGTTCTTTGGTGAAGCCGGAGATTTGCCGCCCCAGTCTTTGGGACTCCCGCACTTGTCTTTGCAGACACAAAAATAAAATAATCCCGCAGGCGAAGACCAGCGCGGTCATTTGCCAGGAAAGCCAAAAAGCGATCATCACCTGGACCAACGCGACAAGCGCCGTCCCAAACGCCTGCAACAAAAAGTTGGTGCCGGACCCAACCCGGCTGGTCTCCAGCGTCAAGACCTGACTAAGATCCGAACGTTTCCGGGCCAGGAGATAATCCCAGCGCGCCAAGGTTAACGCTTGATACGTCTTCACCCGTAAAACCCGGACAAACCCCTGTTGCAATGCTACGCCAAGCAGGTTCGACTGCCGTTTCAACCAGGCCAGTCCGACCGTCACCAGAAAATAAAGCAGTAATACCGTACCCAAGGTAAACGGCAGATGCAGCCAGGTAAAGATCCTTTCGGCCTGAGCGGCCAGACTGTTTTGCGACGGTGTCCCGGGAAATAAACCGGTCAGGCTTAACAGGGGGAGCAACATCACGGTATTGACTCCGTTAAAGAAACCTAAAAATATGGTGAGCGCCACATTCAAAAGCACCCGAACCCGACCGTAGTCAAGCAATTGTTGTAAATAGTCGTTAAAAATTTTGCGCATCGATTCCATCCTTTGTCTGGTTGTCCATTGTCACCGGAACCGTCCCCGCGATACCCGCCGCCACAACCAAGTAAAGGGACGAAACAGATAATATAAAAAATGGAAACGATCCGGCAGCGCAATAACTTGTAAATCGATTTCGGTCGGCTTGAAATGATTCCAAACATATCCCAGACGACTTTTCCAGCCCACCCGGACCTGATAGTCGTAGTTTTTCTGTAATAACCATAACCGCCAATCACGTTGCCGTTTTGAAGTGTCCGGACTATAGTCCGCTTTTTGCAAAAACGGGACAACCCTTTGCGCCAGACGCCACGCCCGACGGTCGGCCCGCACAACCGGCCGGTACGCGTCCGGGACGGGAGCGGCGAAAAGTTGTTCCGCCAAAAGCAGCGTTTGGTTTAAGTGGGTGACAACACCAAATTTTGCGGCCAAACTCAATAGTTTTTCCCAGTCCAACTCCAGCCCCAAATATCTTCCGACGTCACACAGCCAGCGCAAGCGAAACCAGCCATGTCCGACGCCATGCAAGACCAATAATAACAGTCCGTATTCGGCCGCCGCCACCGGGATCTCCCGCCCGGCAAACCGACAGACGGTTAGCTGGTCCTGCCGCGGTAACGGCAACGCAACGCCGCAATAGTCCATTCGCCAATGCAGTTCTACTAAAATTCCGGTTTTTCCGTGGCAGAAGGAAAAATGGTGATCTTTTTGAAGTAAAAAGCGCATCAATTGCGGGGTCAACGGTACGGCGGGATGAATCCGCCGGTAGCCCTGCTGTCCTAAAATCGTACCGGCAGTTTCCAAATCCTCCGGGCGGACCAGCAGGTCGAGATCATGGGAGGGACGGAGGGCTACATCCCCATAAAGGAGTTGCGCCAGGGGCGGGCCTTTGAAAACTACGGATTGGATGCCGCTTTCTTGTAAATCGCTAACGACACGGGCCGTTTCAGCGGCCATCCGCAGCGTCTGCCAGGTATTCTTTTGGCATTTCGTCCGTAATGCGGTAAGAACAGTCTCGGGGACCGCCGCATCCGCCAGACTGCCAAGGGTTTGATTGACCAACGGATAAAGCCGATGTTGCATGGTATATTGCAAAAATAACTCCCAGTCGAGCGATTGGGCTAAAAAAGCTTTGATTACTTCCGTTTTGGGATGGGTCGCGTCATGAGTGGCGCAAGCCAACATCAAGCGGAGTTCGGGAGCAAATTCGTCGATAATGTGATTAGTATCCATTGCTACTCCTAAATAAATTCTAGTTCTCAGCCGGGACATTAGTTTACAATTCGTTGATTTTCGTTAAATTCCTGCATATCAAGGGAACGGTTCTGGTGACAATTTTCATACCGTCTCCCGGTCTATTTCAATTGCAGTTGGATTTTACGCTTGCTACTTTGAAACCAGGAAAAAATTATATAAAGGTCATAATCAGTGTTTTGCCATTTAACTTTTTATTTTTTTGTCTGAATTTGATTTCGCCTGCCGTGATCCCACCATGGAGTAATTTAGCCATGCTATTTTTTAAACCCCCGCAATTGCATACCTTTGGGGCGCAATTTTTTGGGTTCGTGGTAAATTTGGGGATCTCGGCCCTGAACGGCATTGTCGTCGGCTGGTTATTGCGGTTTTCCGGAAGGGATTTCGCCTATGTAAAAAGCACTGTTGTCTGCAGTGGATTTACGATATTAATGTTTATGGTGATCAATCCTTTATTAGGCGGCGAGGTGATGCGGGGTAATCTACTTACAACCTACCTGGCATTGATAACAACGATTGGGTTTGCCGTTCTTTTGGCGTATCTTTTTTTACGATTTACAATTATTGACGCGAAGAGAAATGTCGGATAAGTCATATTCTCAAGCGGACCGGCCCCGCGACACCGATATTGGATCATTGACAATGTTCA
>JASFQO010000358.1:0-3852 GCA_050115405.1 Bacillota bacterium | reverse complement strand
TTGGCAAAGTGTTTTTGGAAGCCAAAAATGACGGGGGCGAAGTCTTAATTATCATTAAAGACGATGGCCGCGGCTTAAACCGGGAGCAAATTTTGGCAAAAGCGAAACGCCAAGGTTTGCTGAAAAAACCCGAGCAGGATTTGACGGAACGGGAAATCTTCAACTTTATCCTGTTACCCGGTTTTTCCACTAACGAAGAGGTTACGGAGTATTCAGGCCGGGGTGTGGGGATGGATGTGGTCGTCAAAAGTCTGGAGAAGGTCGGCGGTAAGATTTTGATTGACAGCGTCCCGGACGTCGGGTCGACGATGACCTTGAAAATACCGTTAACTTTAGCGATTATCGATGGGATGACTATTAAGGTCGGTGATTCTTTGTATACGGTGCCGACCACTTCGATCCGGGAATCGTTCCGGATGAAGCCGGGTGACTTGATTACCGACCCGGACGGGAATGAGATGATCCTGATTCGGGGCAATTGTTACCCGATAGTCCGGCTCCATGAGGCGTTCAAAGTCAAAACCGCCGTTACCGAATTGACCGAAGGGATCATCATGATGGTCGAAAATAATGATAACGCCTTCTGCGTCTTTGCCGACGAACTTTTGGGAGAACAGCAGGTCGTCGTCAAGGCTTTACCCAAATATGTGAAGAAAATCAAAGGGATCGCCGGCTGTACCTTGTTGGGCAACGGCGAAATCAGCCTGATTTTGGATGTGGGAGGATTGCAGTAATAATAGGGAATGATGAGATAGGAGGAACTGAAGTGAAAAGTGAATCGCAATTAAAAGTGAGTAAAGGCCGGGTAATGATGGGAGTGATGTCGGTAGCCTTACTAGGGTCGATAGTGATGTTGGTCCTAAGTCAAGCGGGAAAGGTAATCTGGGTTTGGTTGGCGATCGTGTTTGCCTGCGGTTGGGGAATAGCGTTTTATCGGTATTTGTTGCATAAAATTAGTAACGAGCTTATTGGCTTAATTTGGGATTTTGACGCCGGACAACTGGAGAAACTGCTTGACGAAAACCGGTATGGCGGTCTATTGCGGCAGATTGCAGGGCAGATTAATCAATTATTGACGCTGAGTGAAGCGAAACGCGCTTGGTATGAAGCGATTATCGACGCGGCGCCCTTTCCTCTGCATGTGACCGATAATGACCTAAAATGGACTTTTATGAATCGCGCGTTTGAAAAACTCCTGGTTGAGCAGGGGAGCATCAAAGACCGGCAGTCGAGTTACGGCCGGCCTTGCAGTACCGCGGCGGCCAATATTTGCAATACCGCCAATTGCGGGATCAAGCAATTACATCAGGGCAAGAACGAAAGCTTTTTTGAATGGTGCGGGATGAGCTGTAAACAAGATACTGCTTATCTTACCAACGCCAAAGGGGAACATATCGGTTTTGTCGAGGTAGTTACCGATTTGACGCCACTAATTAGGGCCAATGAATATACCAAGGCGGAACTGAGCCGCGTTGAAGCTAATTTAAAACGTCTGGCCCGGAATGACTTTAATTTAGATCTCCAAGTTGGCGCAGCGGATGAGCACACCGTAGAAATCAAGGAACAATTTGACCAGATTAAGAATAGTTTCGGTTTGGTAAAAGAATTGCTGGAAGATATCCAAAAAGTGATTGTCCTGGTTTCTCAGGGCGACACCGGCATGCTGGAGAGGCTGCGCAAGGTGGGTAAGCGTTCCGAGAGCGATCAACTGACGCCGGCGGGAGTCCGGTTAATGGAATCGGTGCAAGGCTTGATTAATGAGGCGCAGTCGCTGGAAAACGCCGCTTTATCCGGTAACCTTAGTGAGCGGGGTAATTCCGCCCAATTTGAGGGAGGCTTCCGGAGAATTATCGCAGGATTTAATAATACCTTAAACACAATGCTGGAACCGATTCAAGAAGCCGATACGGTCTTACATGAGCTGGCCCAGGGTAATCTCCAGGTTAAAATGACCGGAACCTATCGGGGCGGGCATGCGGCTTTAAAAGAGGCGATGAATACCGCAGTTGAGTCTTTCAGTACCGTACTTGGGGAGATTAATACTACGGCCGCACAGGTTGCCGCCGGTTCCAGCCAGGTTTCCCAGAGTAGTCAGACTTTGTCCCATGGCGCCACGGAACAGGCGGCCACGATGGAGGAGATTACTGCTTCGGTGACGCAAATTGCAGATCAAACCAAGACCAATGCGGAGCATGCCGGCCAGGCTAACCAATTGGCGCTTTCCGCTAAAGAACAGGCAATAAAGGGTAATGACCGGATGCAGGAAATGGTCCGGGCAATGGGCGCTATTAATGAATCGTCCGCCAGTATTTCTAAGATTATTAAGGTAATTGATGAGATTGCGTTTCAAACCAATATTCTGGCTTTAAACGCCGCGGTCGAGGCGGCTCGGGCCGGACAGTACGGGAAAGGTTTCGCGGTAGTGGCGGAAGAAGTGCGCAACCTGGCGGCCCGGAGCGCCAATGCCGCTAAAGAAACCACCGCCCTGATTGAAGGCTCGATAAATAAAGTGGAGAGCGGCACCAAGATTGCCAATGAGACCGCGGCTGCCTTAAACCAAATCGTCACGGGAGTATCGCAAACAGTGGATTTGGTCGGCGAGATCGCGGTGGCCTCCAATGACCAGGCGACCGGTATTGCCCAAATTAACCAGGGAATCGCCCAGGTCTCCCAAGTGACACAAAGCAATACCGCGACCGTCGAAGAAAGCGCCGCCGCCAGCGAGGAGTTAACCACGCAGGCGTACCGGCTGCAGGAGATGGTCGGCCGCTTCAAATCAGGGACAGTTCTTGAATTGAATTCCATAGCGGATCCGGTCGCGCCAAAAGACGAAGTTACAGGGAAACAAAGCCAGGCGCCAAACCGTCCGGCGATTGTTTTGGAACATCAGGATTTCGGGAAGTATTAAATAATTAAAAAGGTGACATCATGATTGCCATTAAAACTAAGGAGTTCCTGGAGATCGTCAAGTATGTCAAAGGCTATTGCGGTTTGGACCTGACCGAAAAGCGTCATCTGGTGGAAGGTCGGTTGCAAAATATGCTGGCGCAGCTTGGTATGGAAAGCTTTGGGGAATACTTTAAATATGTGACGGCGGACAAAACCGGCCGGGCGGTGGTGGATTTACTGAACAAAGTAACCACCAACCATACGTTTTTTCTGCGGGAAAAGGACCATTTTCATTTTTTTCAAGACAAGGTCCTGCCGTATCTGGCAACCACGGTAACCAACAAAGATTTACGGATTTGGAGCGCCGGTTGCGCAACGGGCGAAGAACCCTATACCTTAGCGATAATTATTGCCGAGTACTTTAAAAAACAAAAATATTTATGGGACAGCAAAATTTTGGCGACCGATATTTCCCGCAAAGCGTTGCAGACGGCCACTGCAGCTACCTATAACGTCGAACAGGTCGGAGTATTGCCGGAAGCATGGAAAAAAAACTATTTTCATAAAATCGGTCCGGATAGCTATACCGTTGCGGAAAAAATCCGTAATGAAGTGGTCTTTAGAGTCTTTAACCTGATCGATTCGGTTTTTCCCTTTAAGCAAAAATTCCAGGTGATCTTCTGTCGCAATGTGATGATTTATTTTGATATGCCGACCAAACAAGAGTTGATCCGGAAATTTTATGATATTACCGAACCGGGTGGATATTTGTTTATCGGTCACGCCGAGTCCATCAATCGCGATACCACCCGGTACAAATATATGATGCCGGCGATTTATCGGAAAGAATAGGCAAGGGATAAAACGGTGCGCGTTAGGGTGAAAATTCGTCAGAAGTTACACTTACAGTTTTGTGCCCTTCTGGAGATTTGATGCTGGAAGCTGGATCAATTCGTTAATTTT